>CAZTUV010000075.1:0-9454 GCA_964616595.1 uncultured Alistipes sp. | reverse complement strand
GCTGTATAGCCTGCTCACAAGTATTATATATGCTATTATAATACTTGTGAGCAGGCTATACAGCAGCGGAAACGTTTTAGTTTATGAGGAAAGTCCGGGCATCACAGGGCAGGGTAACTGCTAACGGCAGCCGGAGGCGACTCCCGAAATAGTGCAACAGAAATAAACTGCCCCTTTCAGGGGTAATGGTGGAAAGGTGCGGTAAGAGCGTACCAGAGTGCAGGAGACTGTACTGCTATGCAAACTTTACCTGATGCAACATCTATTTGGAATTTCATGTCTTAACGTTTGCCCGACGGATATGAAATTATGATGGCTTGAACCTATCGGTGACGGTAGGTCTAGATAAATTGCTGTACTCGACAGAACCCGGCTTATCGGTCTGGTCATATAAAGAACTCCGTTACTTCAAACGGAGTTTTTTTTATCATGATATTCCAACCTGACAATAAATCATAAATACAATGATACTTAATAATATTAAAAAAGTTACTATTCTGATTGAAAGTTTCTTTTTTATACGAGTCTCCGGAATAATTTGCGAAATATATTTTTCAGCCTCTGCACGTGAAATTTCCATAGGAAGCTCCCTTACTTCCGGACGCAGATAAAATATTGCCTTTTCAAAATAAATGCTGTCTGTATGATTTACTTCAATAATTTTTTTGCTTACACCTTTTATCATAAAAATATCCTCCCACAATGATTTCATGGAACATTATGGGAAGATATTTTAATTTTTATTCATCTATATTCCTAATGTAATGAAAAAGATATTGTTGTGCAATACCTTTATGCTTAAAATCAGGAAAACCATTCGGATAATAAGTTTCAAGAACTCTTTTAATCCATACATCTATCGGAAAAGCCTCTGTACGATACATACCATAAAGCAATACACATTCACTGACCTTAGCACCAACACCTTTTATCTGACATAACGCTTTTCTAGCTTCATCAATAGGCATAGATGCAATTTTTTCAAGGTCTGTTGTGCCACTATGAACTTTTTGAACAGCATCACATATATATTTTGCACGGAATCCACTTCTAAGGTATTCAAGACTTGCAGGGGTCTCATTAATCAAGTTGTCAGAAACGGGAAATTTTCCATAATGTTCACACAAACGATTAATTATACCTTTAATACGTGGAATATTGTTGTTCTGTGATATAATAAAAGAAATAAGACATTCCCATGCATTTTGTTTAAGTAATCTTATTCCCCCTGCAAAATTACAGGCTTTTGAAAGCGTTTCATCTTCTGAAAACTCTTTCTTCAATTCAGAATAATCTGTATCAAAATCAAAATAATCATACCATACATTAAGAAAATCATTCTCAGTAGTATTGAAAAATGTAAAGTTACTACCATTTTGTTCTATTTTGAGGTATTTATCAAAAAAATATCCTTCATATATGTTATTGGATATTTTTTTCCACCTGAAAGCCTGTCCACAATCAAGCGTCTGGTCGAGATTGAAATCTTTTTGATTCAAGATTATATTATTGTTTTCTACAAAATAATCCATAATATTGCTCCTAACATGAAATTTAAGTGAAAATATACAGAAAAGACTTGATTTTTCTGTAACATTATACTAAAATAATAGTAATATATTTTTGCGGAAAGGATTGATTATAATGAGTGAAATAGAAATATTTGATGAAGTATTTGACAATCTGCCGGTGCTGGCTAAACAAAATCCGGAATCTGTTAAGGAAAAAGTTTCAGAATTGTTTTTTGATTTTCTTGAACTTTCCCATTTATACGATTCGGCAATTGAAGTTGTAAAAACATATCTGAATATTCTTGACAGCGAATTCAGTGTAAAATTTCAGCGTAATCCCATTCACAATATCGAAAGCCGTCTGAAATCTCCACAATCTATAATCGGAAAACTTCAAAAAAAAGAACTGCCGTTAACTCCAGAAGCTGCCCGTAAAAATTTGCTTGACATTGCCGGAATACGTGTCACCTGCTGTTACATAAGTGATATATATGCAATAGTCGAAATGCTTGGGAGACGAGACGATTTTACAATTATAAAACAAAAAGATTATATTAAAAATCCAAAACCAAGTGGTTATAGAAGTTATCATCTTATTGTTAATGTTCCTGTTTATCTGTCCACTAAAAAACAATATGCTCCGGTCGAAATACAAATAAGAACTATTGCAATGGATTTTTGGGCAAGTCTTGAACATCAGCTAAAATATAAACCCTCAACTTCCATAACACCCGAAATATCAGAAGAACTTAAGGAATGTGCCGAAAGAATCGCCGAAACTGATTTGCAAATGCAGAGAATTTTCATGGAAATCAATGATTTAGGATAATGAAAAATGACCTTGTCTGGGTCATTTTTTTATACCTGATACTATACTAAATATAAAAAATACAACTATATTTGCTGATACAATTGTAGCACCAACTGGAGTTTGACAGAGCAACGAAATTATAAAACCTACTCCAGCACATATAACAGATATTACTGCCGAACAGATTATCACACTTTTGAAACTCTTGAAAACTCTCATTGCAGTAATAGACGGAAAAATTATTAATGCTGATATTAATAAAGAGCCAACAAGACTCATTGCAAGAACAATTATGAGAGCTGTTATGATAGCTATAATTAAATTGTATAAGTCAGAATTTATACCGGTTGCTTTTGAAAAATTCTCATCAAATGTCACAGCAAAAACTTTGTTATAAAACAAAACAAATACACATAATACTATCACCGAAAGTATTATACACAACCATACCTCTTTTTTATCAAGAGAAAGTATTGATGTCGAACCAAATAGTGTACTGCATACATCACCGGCAACATTTGCAGACTTGGAAAAAAGATTTATAAGCATATATCCTATTGCCAATGCTCCTACCGAAATCATAGCTGTTGATGCATCACCACGGATTTTAGTATTTCTTCCTGTTCTGAGAATCAAAACGGCTGATATTATTGTAATCGGAAGAATAATAATCATTTGATTTGTTATTCCTGTCACCGTTGCAACTGCCATTGCACCAAATGCCACATGTGACAGTCCATCACCTATAAACGAAAATCTTTTTAAAACAAGGGTCACTCCTAACAATGATGCACACAATGAAACAAGCAGTCCAACAACAAAAGCATATCTTACTATTGGAAAATTAAAATAATATTGTAGTCTTTCAAACATGAAAACCACCTTCTTCCTTTATAAAGCTACGTCCGGTTTTACTATTTATATAATCATTAACAGTTCCGAAAAATAATTGTTTCTTTCCTATATGAAGTATATGTGAAGCATATTTTAATGATGAACTTATATCATGTGAAACCATTATAACAGTAATACCATTTTTATTAAGATTAGCTATCAGTTCATAAAGGTCATTTTGTGCCTTAGGGTCAAGACCCGTAACAGGTTCATCAAGCAGGAGCATTTCGCTTGTTGCACATAAGGCACGGGCAAGCAATACTCTTTGTTGCTGACCACCGGAAAGTTCTCTGTAACAACGATTTGCCAGATTCTCAATATGAAGTCTTTTCATATTGTCATCGGCAATTTTTTTTTCATGTTTGTTATAAAACGGTCTTAAACCACATTTTGAAAGACAGCCTGACAAAACTATTTCACGCACAGATGCCGGAAAATCTCTTTGTACAGGTGTTTGTTGAGGAAGGTATCCGATTTCACGGGCAGAAAACCCTTCCCATATTATTTCCCCGCTCAAAGGTGGGCGAAGTCCTAAAAGAGCTTTGATAAGTGTACTTTTTCCTGAACCGTTTTCTCCGAGTATGCAGAGATAATCTCCGGAATTTACAATAAAGTCAAGGTTTTCGGTAACAACTCCATCTTCATATCCCAAAGAGGCATTTTTACATATAATTTTTTTACTCATGATAATGCCTCTTTCAGAATATTAAGGTTTTCCTCCATTATTGAAATATATGTCATACCATTTTTAATTTGCTCAGATGTGACGGACTGTATAGAATTAAGACTAACTATTTTTTGGTCTTTCGTCTTAGTACTTGAAATTATTGCATTTGCTATGGAATCATCTGAACCTTCTATTGTAAAAACTGTATTTGCATTTATTTCATTTATTTTATCAGCAAGGAAGGTTATAGTTTCAAAACTTGCTTCTGTTTCAGCACTGCAACCAGAAAATGCTGCATAATAATTGAGTCCGTAATCGTCAACAAGATATCGGAATGGGAATCGGTCACCAAAAATAAGTGTTTTATTTTCAACATCAGAAAGAGTTTCAGAATATTTGACGTCAAGGTTATCAAGCTGCTGACAGTAAGATTCCAGATTATTCTGATAGTCTGATTTGTTTTGAGGGTCAAGCGAATATATTTCTTCAGCAATCACTTTACAAAGGGTTTCAGCATTACTGAGTGAAAGCCATATATGTTCGTCATATTCTGCTTCATCATGTTCATGACTTTCTTCCGACTCCTGCATACCTTCTTTTAGTTCTTCTTCTTTTACAGAATCGCCAAGACTTTCAAGTAAACTTATTGATTTAAGGTTTTTATTTTCAGCTTGTTTTATAGCGTCCTCTGCCCATTCGTCAGATTCTCCGCCAATGTATACAAACAAATCACATGAAGATATTTTTATTATATCGTCCATAGTCGGCTGATAGCTATGCATATCCGAACCATTTTCCAAAAGGTATGTTATTTCAAATTCACTTGCATGATTGCCAACTATTTCGCATACCCAGTCATATTCAGAAAAAACAGTACAAACTATATTCAGTTTTTCATTTTTTTCTGAAACCTCTCCACAACCACACATAAGTATCATACAACATATAATTGCAAAAATTTTACGCATAAAAATCCTCCTGAAAAGCATATTATATAATCCAAAAATGAAAATCATTCTCAATTTCAGATTATACCACATATGGCATATACTTGTCAAGAGAATTTTTTAAAAAATTAAATTTCTATAATTTTCCGGAAACCGAATATCCAAGCATTTCAGAAACAATTTTCACATTATCAACAGCTACGGCCTTTACTTTAAAATGGGACTTTTCTTCACTGCCAAACCATAATACAACATTGCATTTATTGCTTACTTTCTGAAAAATAGTTTGTTGAATTTCAAACTTAACAAGTTTATCTTTATCCGCCACAATAGTATGGAATGAAGTCATTTTCAGAGACCGAACCATTATTTTATCATCATATATAGAAATTCCACTTGTAAAGAATCCAGTAAGTTTAACAATTGTCAGCCATAATAATGGAATTTCAGCCATAACTGCAAAGAAAAATGACAACTCAGAAAATTCAGGCATATATTTTTTAATAAATATATGTACAGGAAGTATAAGAAAAGATATTATAACAGGTTGCCATATATATTGCCACCAGCCACTTGATTTGGGACGAAATTGATTACGAACACCACTATAAACGCCTATTTTTTTCAGATTGCCTCCCAGATTTTCTTCTTTTTTAACCGGCAACAATACTGGCAAATGATTTTTTGATGAACCATATCCGGCACAGCTTATATTTACAGCAACTGCTCCAAACAATTTCATTATAAGGTTCTGGCGTAAATCAGTATAATTGATGTGGGAAGAAGTAATTCTATATTCACGCTGATTTATAAGACCGCATAACACACGAATACAATATTCATCTCCATCAACTTTAAACCCTGCATATCTTAAAAAATTGACAACGAACGAAACAAACCATGCTAATATAAATAATATGCCTACAAGTATTGTTGCTGATGGTATGTGTATAATAAGTCTATCAGTAATTTTTTCAGTAGTTTGCGTTATTTTATCAAGCGAAACATTTATTATATCACGTGCAATATCCCCGCCTTTCATAAAAAATGTTGCTATATATACTGTTCCTGAAAAGCCACTTGAAAAAAAAAGTGAAAATAACAGTACTGATAAATGCGTTGTTTCCGGAATGTCCTTTAATTTATTTTTCTGACTTATATCTGGTACTCTTAACAGAAAATCATCACAAAATTTTCTGTTCACCATAATCTGCATATCTGATGAACGATATATTCCGGCACTTGTATCGCAGTTAAATCTTATTGCATGAAAAGGAACAAGATAAATTGGTTTTTCTATTGTAATTGAACTTATTTTTTCATAGGGAATAGAAGTTTTTATTGTTGCAGTAATACCTTCCCAACGAACAATTTCATTATCCGTCAATTCTATTCCGGAAAAATGCCATCTTGCATAACCAAAAGCAATAATTATTCCTATCACCGCTATATCGAACCATGCACCTTTAACCCACTGATAAAAACGGTCTGCATCAAGTCGAATAGTTCTCACACCACGCAATAACGGAAATATCAATAACCATATATTTTTTATAGAATATCTTAGTATTCTAAGAGGGTGTTCATGATACATTTTTTATACCGCCTTTCTGACCGGATTTATCAATAATTTCTTTTGCATCGTTATGATTGAGAAACAACAAATTCAATTGTCCTCCGTACACAAAGAAAAAAATAAAGTTAAATCCTGTATATTGCGAAAAAGGTGTGGTTATAACGCTTATATATTGTACTGATGAAAATTGTATAGATTGATGTATTTTCATAATAACGCCACTCGACTTAATAATTTCCGTATCAGTTACTGTATAGTGTATCGATTTAATAAAAAGAGGAAAATAAGCAAACATCAAAAAAAATGCTCCCGCTCCTATTATTGTATCTATGAGTATAACAAGTACCTTTGCAGTTATAAAGTAATTAACTGACATAATAAATATAACTGATATAAAAACTATTAATATCCTGATTGTAGTTAAACAATTTTTATCTGGTAAATAATTTTTCATATATCCCCTCCTCAGACGGTCATATTTACATTATACCATAAATATTCTTTAGTGTATACCATTTTTTTGAAATTTATATGTTGAATAATTTCAGGAGGAAAATAATTATGGCAGACATTCTTGAAAAAGTCAATTCTTATGTATGGGGAGCAGGATTAATATTTCTTTTGCTGACAACCGGAATTATATATACAATAAAACTGAAATTTATACAATTCAGAATAATACCTTTTCTTATAAAAAACAAACCCAATAATAAACAATTTCGTACTATCTGTATGTCACTTGGAACAGCCATGGGGACAGGTAATATAACTGGTGTTGCATCGGCAGTCGCAATCGGAGGAGAAGGGGCAGTCTTTTGGATGTGGATATCAGCATTTTTCGGAATGGCTCTTGTTTATGCTGAGAATACATTATCCTCGATTTATAGCACAAAAAATATAAAGGGTTCAATAGCATATCTTGCAAATGGTATCAGAAGTCCGCTGCTTGCAGGAATATTTTCAGTATTCTGCATAATGTCATGTATGGGAATGGGCGGAATGGCACAAGTTAATACTTTTTCAGACAGCTTGCAGAAAAGTATACATATCAATAATTATATCCTTGCTATAATTATATTTATTATAATATATACAGTTACAAACGGCGGTTCTGTACGCATTGGTAAAACTGCACAGCTACTATTGCCGATGGTTTCGATTGTATATATGCTTGGCTGTCTGATAGTAATTTTCAAATTCAGAAGAAATTTACCCGATGCCTTTACAAAAATCATTGGTCAGGCAATGGGCATAAAACAATTTACCGGTGGAATATCCGGATATACTGTTTCAAAAACTATTTCAACAGGTATAAGACGTGGAATCTTTTCAAATGAAGCAGGGCTTGGAAGTTCTCCTATTCTGCATAGTTCAGAAAATAACAACAACCTTAATTTACAAGGTATGTGGAGTATGGCAGAAGTTTTTTTTGATACAATGATTTGTTGTACCCTTACAGCACTTACTGTAATATGTACATCTGCTGAGAATGTAGAAATAGCATTTTCCAGTGTAATGGGGAAAAATTCAACTATATTCATAACATTCTCCATGGCTGTATTTTCATTCTGTACAATCATAGGCTGGTATTATTGCGGAGAAACAGCATTCAGATACCTATCCGGAGGACACGGAACTGAACTTTTTTGTATATTGTTTTCATTTATTGCATCTTCAGGAACAATTATAACCATGAAAACCGTCTGGACTATTTCTGATATTTTCAATGGTCTTATGGCTTTCCCAAACCTTACCGGACTTATCTTACTCATAAATAAAGTCAAAAAGGAATAATGTCAACTTTTTATGTCAATAAATAATATTGACCCTCAAAAGGGAATTTTTACAAGGAGATATTTATTATGAGTTATTTAGGTGAAAACAAATATTTTAGTTTTCGTGACAACTATTGTGAGGCAATCCCAAACTCCGGTATAAATTCATCAGCAATTGCAGAATTTGGCAGAATAATCTCATGCTTTTTCAAACGTTTCAGTGTAGGAAGCTGCGAATTAACACACAAACATATACTTTATGCACTATGCAGCGGAATTTCTGAATGTGGAGGCGAAATTTTTATTTGTGAAAATACTGAACTTCCATCATTTAAATTCGGGCTTTCCCTTTTATCCGCTGAATGTGGCATATTTATCAGTGGAAACGGTTGCATCAAGCTGTCATTTTATAATTCAAATGGCTTTCCGATATCATCAGAAATTCTTTCCGGAATAATAAATTCTTCACCTGCTCATGTTTCCAACAAAGCCGGAAAAATCATGCCTTTAATGTCATTCAGAGATGTTTATATCAGTAATCTTTTAGTCAATTGTAATTCAGACAACATTATTTCTGCAAGTATAAGTTGCGGAAACCATTCAATACGTTCATTATGGAAAAATTTTTTCTCAGGAGAAGATGATTCTCTTGTATTACAGATTTCAGATGATGGACAAAAAGTTAATGTATATTCTTCAGAAGCAGGATTCATATCTTATGAAAAACTTATTTTTGCATATTCAATAAAGCTTGCAAATAATGGGCAGGAAGTATATTTGCCTGATAACTTTCATTATGGAATCGAATTTAACAAATCACAACCTAAAATAAAAAGATTTTCAGTTGACCGCAATATTCCCGATGAAGCAATTAACCAGCGTTTTCTTACAGACCCGTTATATATGTGCATAAATCTTATGAAAAATAAAAAAGATTTTTTAGAAATAATAAAATCACTTCCTCAACTTGCAACCGCAAAACGTGAAATTACTATAAATAATTTTAAAAATATTCCACGCAACAAGGTCGTTCTGGAAAACAACGGAAAAATTATTATATCAAGAAACGGAAAAAATCGTATATCTCTGATAGCTCAGGCATATTCCTCTGAAACTGCATCTGAACTTTGCTCATTATGGAGCGATAAACTCCGTTGCCTTGAACTTTCAGACAACGCTTGATAATTTTTTATTCCCATTTAAAAAAATATTAGTAAATGTGCAAAAGTTTATTTAATCCTATTGACATACAACTGATATTTTTGTATAATTA
>CAZTUV010000074.1:0-9622 GCA_964616595.1 uncultured Alistipes sp. | reverse complement strand
TTTGGCATTGAGATTGAAAAGAAAAAAATATCTTTAAGTACAGATATAAAAAACTTTGGTTCATATAATGCAGTTATAAAGTTATATAACGGTATATCTGAAAAAATCGATATTGAAGTAGATGAAAGATAATTATGGTGAATCTCATGGACGAAAACAATTCGATTTTCTCCGCCCGTGAACTCCCTCATAGTACAGAAGCTGAACAATCCGTTATAGGTGCAATTATTGCAAACCCTTCCGTTATTCCAGAAATTATGGAACTTATAAAACCGGAATATTTCTACAATGAACAACATAGAAAAATATATTCAACCATTGTAAGAATGTACACCGGTGGTCAGCCTGCCGACATTGTGACTATCCTTAATGAAATCGACAGGCTGAATATTTTTGACACTCCAACGGAAGGTAAACGCTATCTCGCTGAAATAGCAAATACCCTTCCTTCAACTTCAAACGTTAAAAGTTATTGCAAAATCGTTACCGAAAAATATCTGATACGCCGTCTGGCAAGCGTTGCTCAGGATATTCTGAATAATGTAAATTCCGGAGAAAATAACTCTCAACTTCTTCTTGATTCGGCTGAACAACAGATTTATGATATCCGTCAGGGACGTGAAGTTAAAGGACTTGTTCCAATTTCAGATGCAGTCATGGAGGCTTATGACCGTCTCGGAAAAATTTCAGGGCCTGAAAAAGAAAAGTATATTGGTGCTCGTACAGGATATACATTACTGGACAGTATAATATCTGGACTTAATAAATCCGACTTAATTATCCTCGCTGCCCGACCTGCTATGGGTAAAACGGCTTTTGCTATGAACATCGCCGTAAACGTTGCAAAACATACCGAAAAAGATATTGTTATATTTAATCTTGAAATGTCAAAAGAACAACTGGCATTGCGTATGCTTTCAACCGAATCTCTTGTCGATTCCAACCGCTTACGAAATGGAAGAATAAATTCTGATGAATGGGTTAATCTTGCAACGGGTGCAGGATATCTGAGTACACTGCCAATATATATTGACGATACGGCAGCAAGTCTGACTGTTCAGCAAATGAAAGCTAAACTTAGACGTATAAAAAATACAGGACTTGTAATAATTGACTATCTTCAACTTATGGGGTCATCATCACATTCGGATAACAGAGTTCTGGTAATTTCAGAAATCACCAGACAACTGAAAATTATGGCAAAAGAACTTAATATACCAATAATTCTATTATCACAGCTATCAAGAGGTGTCGAAAGTCGTAATGATAAAAGACCTATGCTTTCAGACCTGAGGGAATCTGGTTCTATCGAACAAGATGCCGATATAGTTTTATTCTTGTATCGTGACGCTTACTATAACAAGGAAAGCACAAAACAAAATATTTGTGAATGTATTATAGCTAAAAACCGTCACGGAGAAACGGGTTCAGTCGAACTTATATGGGACGGTCGTTATACACGTTTTACAAATCCGGATTACAGCAAACCTGCGGAGAAATAATATGAAAAATAAAATTTTTTCTTTTGTAAAAAAATATAATATGATTAATAAAGGCGATACTGTTATATGTGGACTTTCTGGAGGGGCAGACAGTGTTTGCCTTCTTATTGCTTTAAATGATTTAAGCAATACATTGGATTTCACATTAAAAGCTATACATATAAATCACTGTCTGCGTGGTGACGAAAGTGACCGTGATGAAAATTTCTGCCATGAATTATGCAGAAAACTCCAGATACCATTGAAAACTGTATCATGTAATGTATCTGAATTTTCACAAGAAAATCAATTGTCAGTTGAAGAAGCTGCACGAATATTACGTTATAAAATATTTGCCGAAAATTCAATTGATTCCAAAATTGCAACAGCCCACAATGCAAATGATAATCTTGAAACAGTTATTTTCAATCTTGCAAGAGGCTCTGCTTTGAAAGGAATATCTGGTATTCCGCCAATAAGAGATAATATAATACGACCATTACTTACTGTAAGCCGTTCGGAAATCGAAAACTATCTTAATTCTATTAATCAAGATTATGTTACGGATAGTACTAACCTTTCTGATGACTACACAAGAAATAAAATCCGTCATCAAGTATTACCTGTACTTTCAAAAATAAACCCCTCACTTACGGAAACATCAGTTAATTCCCTAGATGCTTTAAGGGAAGAAAATTCTTTTATAGAAGATTTGGCACATCAGGCAATGAATAATTGCAGAAAAAATAATATGTTCCAAGGACTCGAAACTTATCATAAAGTCATTCGTTGCAGATGTATTTCATATATTTTATCAGAAAACAATCTTCCTTATTCACATAATCGTCTTTCTGATATGGATAACATACTGATTAATGGGGGCAAAATAAATATTTCAGGCGATATTTTTTTCATTTCGGACGGTCACATTGCTGAACTGAAAAAAATTACTCCTGATTGTCAGGAAAATATATCTTCTCAACTTAAATTGGGCGAAAACACCATATTCCCTGATAAAATATTCTATTGTGAACTGGTTTCATGTGAAGATTTGAAGAAAATTAATAACGTTCACAAAAAATTAACATTTTATTTACTGGATTATGATAAAATAATAGGAAGAGTTATTCTGCGTAATCGTCGCTTTGGTGATAAAATTAAGCTTAACGGAAAAAACTTTACTTCTTCTGTAAAAAAACTTATAAACGAAAAAATCCCATGTGACTGTCGTCCTGAACTACATTTCCTTGAAGACCAAAATGGAACTATTTTCGCTGAACAACTCGGCATTGCGGAACGTGTCGCTCCCGACAACAAAACCACGAGATTTCTTAAAATCTCAATAACAAACAAATAAAAAGATTGGAGTGGATATTTTTGACACCAAAAAAGAACAGAGGTATTTTCACGTATATGCTGGTCGTTTTAATCGCAATATTCTGTATTTATTTTATAAGTACAAAATTATCCGATTCAGCAAACAAAAACGATTATACGACAATAATAAGTCATTTTGATAATTATGAAGTCTCATATTATCAGCTTGATTTGGGTACAGGTGAACTTATTTATCAACTTAGAGGAGAACAAATTCAAAAAAGATATGAAGTACCTAATGTAAGTATCTTCCTTGATGATACAGAAAACTACCGCAAAGAATATAACGAAAAGTATCCTGATGAACCACTTCAACAAGATTATATCAAGATTACTGACAGAACATGGCTATATTCACTTATACCAGTAATCCTAACAGTTTTATTGGGAATAGCTATACTTTATTTCATGATGAAACAAAGTGGTGCAGGTGGCAGATATGCATCGTTTGGTAAGGCTAATCTTAAAAATCAGGCAAACTCACGTAAGGCAACTTTTGCAGACGTCGCAGGTGCAGACGAAGAAAAACAGGAACTTGAAGAAATAGTGGATTATCTTAAAAATCCTAAGAAATATACAGAAATAGGTGCTAAAGTACCAAAAGGCGTTTTACTCTTAGGCCCTCCAGGTACTGGTAAAACTCTCCTTGCAAGAGCTGTTGCCGGTGAGGCGGATTGTCCATTTTTCCCTATATCAGGCTCTGACTTTGTGGAGATGTTTGTAGGTGTTGGTGCATCAAGAGTCCGAGACCTCTTTGAACAGGCAAAAAAACACGCTCCGTCAATAATCTTTATAGATGAAATCGATGCAGTGGGTCGTCACAGAGGTGCCGGACTCGGTGGCGGTCATGACGAACGTGAACAGACACTTAACCAGTTACTTGTTGAAATGGACGGCTTTACAGGTAATGAAAGCGTCATAGTGATTGCCGCAACAAATAGACGTGATATTCTTGACCCCGCTTTACTCAGACCAGGACGATTCGACAGACAAATAGTTGTTGGATATCCTGACATAAAGGGTCGTGAAGAAATCCTGAAAGTCCATTCAAAAAATAAACCTCTTGCTCCTGATGTTGACCTTAAAATAATCGCACAGACTACACAAGGATTCACTGGTGCTGACCTCGAAAATCTCCTTAATGAAGCCGCATTGCTTGCCGCACGTGCAGAGCGTATGGCAATTACCGAAAAGGATATTGAGGACGCTACTATGAAAGTTATAGCAGGACCGGAAAAGAAGTCAAGAATAGTTTCTGAACATGACAGACGTGTTACTGCTTACCATGAAGCAGGTCATGCTATAGCTGCCTATAATCTTAAAACTCAGGATAAAGTACATCAGGTCACAATAATTCAACGTGGAATGGCTGCCGGTCTTACCGTTACAAGACCCGACAATAATGACCAGCACGTTTCCAGAAACCAGATGCGTGAAAATATTATAATGTTACTCGGCGGACGTGTCGCTGAAGAAATCGTACTTGATGATATCTGTACCGGTGCTTCAAATGATATAGAACGTGCAACTTCTACTGCAAGAAATATGGTTACAAAATATGGATTTTCCAAAAAGCTGGGTACAGTCGTTTATGGTTCTGACAATGATGAAGTTTTTCTTGGTAAGGACTATGGTCATACAAGAAATTACAGCGAAACCGTTGCAAGCCAAATCGATGAAGAAGTCTATTCAATTATTCAAAAAGCTTATAATGATTGTACCGATATCCTTAATGCTAATATTGATAAACTCCACTTACTTGCAAAATATCTCCTTAAGTTTGAAAAAATAGATGGAGACGACTTTGAAAGGCTTATGAGAGGCGAAATTACTGACGAAATTCTCATTGACCCTACTGGCAGTGACAATATTAAGGAAATTTCAGAATAAACATTTTCCGGACTGCCGTAATATATAAAGCAGTTCGGATTTTTTTATAACATAAATGGGAGATAATACTTATGGACAAAAAATACTATTCCAATCAAATAAACGCAATTCTAAGTGAAGTTAAAAAAGCTGTAATCGGCAAAGACCAGATTATTGTAAAAGTTTTACTTGCTATTCTATGTAAAGGTCATATTCTTATTGAAGATATCCCAGGCGTAGGAAAAACTACTCTTGCATTAGCATTTTCCAAAGCACTCTCTCTTGAACATAATCGTATGCAGTTTACACCAGATGTTCTTCCGTCAGATGTAACAGGATTTTCAATATATAACAAACAGACAAATAATTTTGAGTTTCATGAAGGAGTTGCATTCTGTAATTTATTTCTTGCTGATGAAATAAATCGTACTTCCAGTAAAACACAATCCGCCCTTCTCGAACTTATGGAAGAAAAAAGCATTACCGTTGATGGAGTCACATATCGGCTTCCTGAACCCTATACAGTTATAGCAACTCAAAACCCTATTGGCTCTGCCGGAACTCATAATCTTCCTGATTCACAACTTGACAGATTTATGATAAAATTAAGTATGGGTTATCCGGATTTTAAAGGGGAAGTCTCAATCCTAAAATCAAAAGCAACCGAGAATCCTCTTTCAAATGTAAATCCGGTTGCCAATGAAA
Organism: uncultured Alistipes sp.; assembly: GCA_964616595.1. GTDB lineage: Bacteria > Bacillota > Clostridia > Oscillospirales > Ruminococcaceae > Ruminococcus. Next base: position 4,190 of record CAZTUV010000074.1, on the reverse strand, counting down.
GTACTATCCTTGAATTACAGGATTATATTTCAAACGTATATATCGATGACAGAATTTATGAATATATAGTATCATTATCTTCTGCTACCAGAAACCACCCAATGCTTAAACTTGGAATAAGTCCACGTGGGACTCTTGCACTTATGAATATCTCCCGTGGAATTGCTGTCGCTATGGGACGTGATTATGTTATTCCTGATGATGTATCATATATTTGTAAAGATGTCTTTGAACATCGTGTAATGCTTAATTCCAAGGCAAAACTTTCAGAAGTCACTTCCGAAAATATTATAAATGAAATTATAAAATCTACACCTATTCCCAAAATAAGAGGATAAGATTATGTTAATATCAAAAATACTCTTTCTTCTTCTTATAATAATATGTATTTTCTTTTACATTCTTTATTTATGGAACTTTTCACTGGTATTACTTATAATATTCGTTTCACTTCCAATTATATTGTTTATAACAACCTTTATAACAAAACGTTCAATAAAAATGGAATTTTCCTTACAATCAAAAATCACTCAAAAAAATACTTCGTTTCCCGTACAGCTATGTATAACTAATAAAAGTATCTTTCCGGTGGGAAAAGCAGAAGTACATATTGAATACTACAATATATTTAATAACCAGATTAATGAATTAGAATTACTTGTACCTATACAGTTACTGAATACTCAACGTATATCATTTCAACTAAGTTCAAAATATTGCGGAATCCTTAAAATCAAATCAGCCTATATAAACATTTATGACCCATTGAAAATATTTTGTTTCAAAACAGGCAAAAATATAACTACTGAAATAGCAGTCATGCCGGAAATTCATGAAATAAATGGCTCTATAAGTTATACAGATTGCGAAACTGAAGAAAGTTCAATGTTTTCTGAAAATACTGCCGGTGATGACCCATCAGAAATATTTGATTTACGTGATTATGTAAATGGTGATAAACTGAATCGTATCCATTGGAAACTATCATCAAAAAAAGACGATTTGATAGTTAAAGATTACAGTATGCCAATAGATGTACCATGTATGCTATTTCTAAATCTGAAATGCTATGAAGACTCTGAATATACTCTACCTGTATTTGATACTCTTATAGAAACACTTATATCTTTATCACAATTTCTAATCGAAAACGAACGTATTCATACAATCGTTTACTATAACTCCTCAATGCATGAATTCTGCGAAATAAATATAACAAGTTCAGAAATACTTCACGAAACCATACGTAATATTATACTTTCAATAAGTGATAACCTGTATTGTGAGTCTCCAGAAAAATATTTTCAAATGAATAATATTTCATTATCATCATTTACATTTATAACATCATTGCCAAATACGCCGGTACTTAATTTTATTGAAAAAGATATTGATTCAAATATCCGAAATGCGGTTGTTGTTATAAAGTCACCTGAATTTGTCTCAGAAATCAATACGGAACTATCTGAATTAAATACAATACCTGTTGTGATAGGCAGAATAACATCGTCCATCAGGGACATTGAACTCTGAGGAGGATTTTCACATGAAAAATAAAGTCAAATCAAATAACAACGGCATTATAGTATGTGACAGTATGATAATGTCCATAAATAAAAAACGTCCTGATACCCGCAGGTTTGAATCAACATTAATTGCAATAATGGGATTTGTATCAGTTATAATGTCATTTTTAGGAATGTTCAGTTTAAATTACAATAAGAGTCAATTTATACTGACGGCTGTTATAGTATCAGTATTTTATATAACGATTTCCTTAATCGGAAAACATACTTTATTTACAATGATAGCCTCAATATTAGCATTTGCCTTACTTGCTATAAAAAAAATATCAATTATTACTGATGGATTTAAGTTTATATATAATGTAATTTACAGCGATTCTTATCATACAGAAATAAAATACTATAAAGGCCTTGATTACTTACTTGAAAATGAATCCATTACAACATTCTTTATATTCAGCCTCTGGATTATTGCAATAGTTATATATTTCTTCACTATATACCACTCAAGTCCTATTCTTCCATTGCTTGTAACCTTTCCAATCATAGAAGTGGGTCTTTATAATGGAATAGAAATTAATATTTTTTGGGGTGTTATGGTAATAGCTTATTGGCTTGCACTTCTTGCAATGTCAAGCATAGATACCGGAGAAATACATGGTGGTACAAGCGGTTTTGTGCGAAAAGACAATACATTTTTCCCAAAAAGACAAATGAAACTCAAAGTTACTGAAAAATGTGGATTATTTGTTATATTTATAGTTCTTATAATTACCATTGTTTCATCACTGGCAATAAATCTTTCAAAATACGAAAGAAGTGAAGAACTGAAACAAAAACGTACTGAAATCCGTGATGCTATAAACGACTTCTCTTTTGAAAACCTTGCAGAAAGTGTTTCGAGAATAACAAGCATATTCGGATTTGAATTTGAATATGAAAATCATAAATTAGGTACAAATGACCACCTTAAGTTCAAAAATACCACAGACTTGATTGTTACTTTCGACCAGCCGGTGACAAATGCAATTTACCTTAAAGATTATACTGGCTCTGTCTACAATGAAAACGAATGGTCAGACCTTAATGACAATATATATGAAAATAATCTGTTTTCAGATTTTGAACGCTTTGGAGTTTATCCACAGGACTTTGCATCATTATTTTCAAGAAATGTTATTCCGGAGGTTCAGACAAGCACAATCCGGATTGAATCAAAACTCCGTGACGAAAAAAGCTTTGCTCCATATGGTACTGATAATTTTGGCAATCTGTCATATGATGTTGATAAAACAGTTTCATCAAAGCAAAAAAACGCAAATAAGTTTTCATATAAGTTTGTATCCGTCGATAATGACAGCATAGCTTCATTTTTAAAAGAACCAATGCAAAATATATATTCAGCCAGCTATGTTGAAAATGAAGATATAAAACAAAAACTTACCGAATATTGCAATCAAAATAATATTTTTGCATATGATGATATTTTTTATACAGAAAATGAAATGCCATTTAATAATGATTCGTATTCATATTCAAACGGAAACGTTCTTCTTGCACAACTTATGCAAGAAAGATACAAAGAATTCGTCTATGAAAATTATCTTACCATTCCGGATAATGAAAGTATGCAGGAAGTTCAGGAAGCCTATGCTGATATATTGAGTTATGATACGACTTATGCATCTGATAAACTTATTCTGCTTGAGGCAATACGTAATCGTATGGACGAACAAAATACTTATACTTTAAGCCCTGGCAAAACCCCTTCCAATCGTGATTTTGTAAACTATTTCTTACTGGAAAATCATAAGGGATATTGTATACATTATGCGACTTCTGGTGTTATATTAGCAAGAATGGCAGGAATTCCGGCAAGATATGCAACAGGTTATGTAATAGTAAATGACGATTTCAATAGTCAAAACTTTAATTCTGATGGTTCATACACAATTACCGTTAAAGATAACCGCAGTCACGCCTGGGCTGAAGTATATCTTGACGGTTATGGCTGGGTTCCATTTGAATTTACAGCAGGATATTCGGATAATTCAATATTTACGGAAACAATAACTCAAAATAATTCTACTGAAAGTCAAACTCAGAATTATACTACAACCGTTTCAAATTCAAAGAAAAGTAGCAATACTTCTGAAAAACAATCTATAAATTCAACCACAGCAGTCAATAAAAATACAGTTACAACTATCGTTAAAGTTATAGAAAACAATAATAAATATTCTGACTTTCTGAAAAATATTATTTTATCAGTTTTAGTTATAGTGATTATTATTATAATAATACTTGCAAGACGCAAAATTATTTTAAAATCACGATTCAGAAAGCTATCTTCTGGCAGTAATACATCAAAAGTATCATATATATATAATTATACCGAAAAAATTCTTTATACCCAAAAAATTAAACAGGAAAATATGAACTTTAAAGAATTTACAGAAAAAGTAGAAAAGTTTTCAAATGGAAAACTATTTAATAAAGGTGACTTTACAAAATTTATTGATATATCATTAAAAACAAGTTTCAGCAATATTCCCCCTACTAATGATGAAGTTTCATTCTGTAAAGACTTTTCTGAAACTCTGGCATTTAAAATATATGAAAATTCAAACCATATTCATAAATTTATTATGAAGTATATAAAGG
>CAZTUV010000073.1:0-9751 GCA_964616595.1 uncultured Alistipes sp. | reverse complement strand
ATATAAAGAGAGCATTTAAGATCATCGAGGAGATAATGAGAAAGAATACTCGTACACTTGATGGTAAAAATTTCTCAGCGTATAATGGCGATGAACATCTGCTTCATACGACATTTATCATTGATAATCTCAATGCTTTTCAGGATGAGCCGAGATATGCAGCCTATCAGGAAAAGTTTGCCAAGATATGCCGTGATGGCTTATCTAAAGGAGTTACAGTGGTATTTACAGCTTCGGATACCAAGGGACTGAATTCTTATCTGAATAGTTTTGGTCAGAAAATTGCACTTGAAATGCCTGCCGATAAGTATATGGATATATTTAATAGCAAGGTAACAGAAATAGGTGCAATTCCTGGTAGAGGTTTTGCCAACGTAACTATTAAACCTGAAAATATTGAAGGAACTTTCCGAATGAATGCCCCATATGAATTGCAGTGTTTTATCGCTGATTCATGCGATGAGTCTACATCATATATGAAAGAATTAAAAGACAAATTCATGTATGATGAAGAAAATCACAATTATAAAAAGCATGTAAAGAAGTATCTGACTTTTTCGGGAGATTTGACGTTTAGCGAATATGATAGACTCAAACAAACACCCAAGGTCAATAATAAGAAATCTGAAAACATTCTTTGTCCGGTATCAGTCGGTCTTGACTATATTGATTTTTATCCGGTTACTGTTGATTTTTCAGAATCAAGGGTTATTGGCATTTATGGAAAGAAGGAGTACGGAAAAAGCAATCTGCTCAGATTGATTCTTGACGAACTGTTTAAGAAGAAATCATATGCAAGATTTGTATTTTTTGATGATGGCAGAAAAGAACTTGAAGAATTTTATAACAAATGCAAATCTCTTGGATTAGATTGTAAAGAATTTATTGAGTCAAAAAAGAATATGAAACTGCCACCAAACGAATCTGACTCTCTTGAATTTGATATGTCAAATGGATTTATGGGTATTATTGAATCTCCAAAGACTCAGGGGAGCATAAATAAAACTGTATCGCCTTATCAGCAGTTTTATCATTTTATTAATGATAATTATATGGATTTGACTTGGCATGGTATGTCCAATAGTCAGCTTAACTCACCTATTGCAACGTATATATATGGTGAAGCACATGCAGGTTTAATGCCTTCTTATGATGAAAACAGGCATCCTATCAAGCCAACCGTATTTGTTCTTCAGAGTAAAATGCTCTATCTGAGTGCAAATGGTGAAAAACAATTTATTAATAACATACTTCCAAAGCTTGCTGCTATTGCCGAGGAAGAAGATTTGATATTTATTTTCACAGATATTCAGAAAATTACAGATCAGGAAACTAATAATTTCTTTAATAATACGCTTAGTGCAGTTTTTCTGTTGGATAATATCGCAGAATTTGCGTCTGAAAGAGGACAAAAGACTGTTTTTGGAAGTATGGATGTAAAAGGTTTAAAAGAAGAATATGCACGTTGTGAAAAAGGTGATGGATACTATTATGATATCGAAGCAGATAAACTTGTCAAAATGAAATTTATTAAGACGAAAGACTAGGAGGAAAAAATATGGCTGAAGGAAACAATATTCGCTGTGCTGATATTGAAAAACTTGTTCAGTTTGAAAAAGATAGTCAGAAAGCCATTGAGGAATTTGACCGAATAAAAAGTGAGTTCAAGACAATTAATGATACCTTGCTTACCAAGTGGCAGGGTGCAGGTGCAGACCAGTATAAAAAAGAGGTAGATCATATACTTGAAAAGATTGGAAGTGTATCAGAAGTTCTCGATGCAATAAATAATAGCGTTGTAAAAGGTGCTAAAGATGCGTATTTACAGTTGGATGCTGACTTAAAGGCTTTTAATGAGAATCCAACTACTGAGGAGGGTGGCGAAGGTGAGTAAACAAAATCAAAAAGGGTCAATGAATCTTGCCAATGTTAAGCTTAACGAAAATGAGAAAGCAGAGAATAATCGAATTCTGATGGATGTATTGCCAGAGGAAAGTGAAGCTTCAATTTTCAATTTGTTAAAGTTACCGGATTTAGGAAAAAAGGAAAAGTAATAAATGAGTATTCAAATACAAGGAACAAAATTCCTCTATGAAATAGACAAAAAAGACTTTCCTGATGGTTTCATTGCTTCAGGTACTGAAAGCTTTGTATTTAAGGGAAAGAAAATCTCTTTAGATGAAAATGGTAAATCAGATCTCTCCTTTTCATGTGTTTTAAAATTCAAGCCAAAGTCAAAGGAAAGGCTGGATAGATTTAAAAATCAAGAGCTAAAAATATTTGAAGAGCTTCAAGAATGCAGAAGTGTTGCCAGAATTTATGATGTTGTAGAAGACATTGGTGATAACTTTGAATTAGAAATACCCGGAGAAAAGATATTTATTCGTAACAGCAATCCTAATAACTCTGAAAATGTATTACCATGTTTCTGTGTTGTGGAAGAATTCATAGATGGTTGGTCTTTAGAACAGTATTGCAGAAGAGAATTTTGGGGTCTTGAAAAATACAAAGATAACAGATGGGTAAATTTTCATAATTTCACTGATATCGAAAAAGAAGAAGTACTGGAAAAATACAAGGATGAAAAGACTTTTTTTCGCTATCAGGAAAAGCTACTTCGCTTTATGCAAAGCTTGTGCGGAATACTTATGTTCATAAGTACGACTTCAAAGAAGAAAGTTTTGCATCTTGATATTAAACCGGAGAATATTATGGTCACTCGTCAAAGTGAGGAATTAGTTCTGATTGACTTCGGACGCTCTGTTTTTCTTCCGGATGATAAAACTTTTGTCAGTCATAATCTGAATGCTGTTGATTACAATGGACGAGATGATATAAATGCTTTTTTCTCGCATGGAACGATAGGCTATGCAGCTCCTGAATGTTATGCTCATGCAGTCGAGGGTTCAAGTTTCCCTTTCAAAGTAGAAGGCTATGAAATTGGAAGAATGTCAATTGAAAGTGATATTTTTTCTTTTGGAGCTACATTTTGGGAATGTATGAATATAGTAGAGCTTATGACAAACAGTAAAGATTTTGCCGAATCACCGCATAGGTTTTATGAGGAAAATTTGCTGAATGATGGGGCATATTTTAACAGGGATTTATCTCTTGAATGTACAGGCCCTTTAGGCGGAAGATATCATCTGTCTCTACAAAAGATTATAAGCAAATGCACAAAACAACGCAAAGACGGTTATCTTGAAAGTGATGATTATTATCACTATTATAAAGATTTGAAGAATGATCTTGATGATGCTCGTGACAGCATTCCATCTGTAAAAAAAGGTGAAAATAAGCAGGTGCGAAATTCTGCAACAATTTTCGGAGCATGTATCGGCTGCATCTTAACGCTTCTGTTGTTTTCCATTGTCTATAAGGCTATAGGATATCAGATTGCCACAAGCGATTGGGAGTCTCTTCTTGATGAAATAAGCAGTCAAAACGCAAACAGTATAACATACCAAGCAACGCAGTTTGGAAAAATATCTGAAATAGCTCTTGAGAGAATGGACCTTGCTGATGCCAGTCAGAAAAAAGATGTGTGCGATGAATGTTTCGAATATCTTTCACAAGATGATGTCATCAGTTCAATGGAGGCGTCCCTTATGGTATCGTTGCTTGAACAATTTGACAATGATAGTGAAAAGGTATTATACATTGAGAAGATAATGGAAAATGCTAATGCTGCCGAACTTTCTTCAATTTCTTCAGCAATGAGTGAGATTGAATTGTCACAGAAAAATACAGCATACGATCTGGCTGTTGCTATTCACAGTGTGGAAAACATAAGCAACTACAATTACAGCGATGCTTACACTTTGTTGGTAGAGAACGAGAGCAACGCTGCATACAGAAATTCCGTCAGACATCTTGCAATAGCACTTAACAACAAGGGTGACATAGCGATAAATGTTATATCTGACGCTAGGGATACAACTCGTTCTGAAATTACAGAATTTCTGAATCGTCTTGAAAAGATTGACTGAGGTGAATTATGGAAATAATAAAAAGAATAAAAGCATATCTTGACAAGCGTTTCCAGAAACACCCGATAGCCGGATATATAGTTTATGGTGGATTAACTGGTTTTGTTGGTTCTCTATGTTTGATCCTTGTGATACTGGGGGTACTTGCAATAACCGGAATATATGGAAGGCTTGGCATTAATTATCAAACGTGGCATACCTACATTATTATAGCAGCGGTTGTTGCAGTTATTGTATTGGTTATCGGTGCTATGGCTTTCTTTCCATATAAGAGAAAAGGTAACAGCCTATTTAAAAAGGAATATACAAAAGGCAGTTCATATGTAGCTTTACACGATATATTGGTTAATCAGGATGATAATAGCGAGGAGTGATATCTATGGAAAACAAGAAATACAAGCTGACCTTCATGGGCAGTATCGTATGCTTTGCTTTATCTTCGATGTCGTTTCTTCTAATTCCCGTATCTGATTTCAACGGAAAGCTAATCCACCGCATATTAGCATATATGGTCGGAGGATTGTTCTGGGGAGGTTTGATTGTTGGGCTTATCATGACGGCTATTCTGAGTTCCTGGATAAAAAAAGATTTCCAAAAGAAACGCAGACTCCCTGGTATACTATGTTTCTTTAGGAATAAGCAAGCAAAGAGATGTGACTGTGCAATGTTTCTGATACTTGTGCTGTTCATTGTCTCACAGAGAATCCTTGGCTTATACCATTGGATTTCAATCATTCTTTTGTCGTGTATGCTGCTTTCCGTTTATATGCATTCTGTGTTAAATGGAAACAATTATGCGTATGCGATGCAGAAAGGAGTATGTAAATGAAAGTATGTAAAAGAATCGTAGCTGGTATCTCTGCTTTTGTAATGTTTATGAGTGTTCCGCTGAATAGTGGAATGATAGCAATTGCAAAAGAATCAGTACCTGTTGTTACAGAAACGCAGACGGATGCAGAGAACGAGGATAATGATGAATTTATTGAACCAACTACAACTACCATGACGTCTGCTATTACTACAACGACCACTACAACTACAACATCTACCACTACAGGCGTAGAAACCACAACAACGGAAACGACAACCGAGACGACTACTACAACTACTAAGAATACTACCCCACCGGAGCTTGTTGTTAATGGAATAGATGAAAATAATTGGCTGAGTGCTGATACGATTCAGAGTTGGCAAGTTTCGGCAAAAGGGGCAACTGTTTACTACAAGACTTATGAAATGATTTCAGAAACAGAATCATTCGAACCTAGTGACGATTATAAGTCGGAAGGAGTAAAAGAATGGAATGGTGTGGAAAATCTTCCAGAGGGAAGTAATCATATCGTATTCTGGGCGGTATATCCCGATGAAGAGTGTGAAATAGCCGGTTCTGTAGTATATCAGTATCACCTTGACAAAACAATGCCTGAGCCTTTTGAACTCATGAGGTATACAGAAAAAGATGGTTCGAGAAATTATTTGGTGATTAGTGATGAAAATGGTGTTTCAGATACATTTTCAGGCGTAGCTAAGATCTCCTACCGAGTTGACGATGGTTTGTATAACAATTGGACGGCAGAGCTTAGTCCTGAACAAATGAAATATGATACTAATGATAACATTATTGGTTTTACATTGAAGATTGATAATTATTTCAAGAATGCTAAAATTACTGTATATGTTGAAGATAAAGTAGGCAAAGTCAGAGAACAGGAAATTGGAGGCATCACTCATGACCCAAGTATTCCGGAGATTACTGGAATTTATATCACGGATAGCCATGAACAAGGCGCAACTATTCTTGAGTGTCTTACCTTTGGTCATGAAGCTCTTAACAATTTTGAAAATCACATTTTTGCAAATAATAATTATTATCTTGCAGTTACAGTTATAGATGATAACTTGAATGAGATCTTAGTTACTGTAAATGAAGCCTTCGAAGCAGTACCTTTCAAAGTTGATGACCTGATTTATTATGCTGATTCTGACACTATAACCTATTATATTAATCTATCTGCGCTATATTTGACAGAATATGATGAAAAAATTCCCGATTCTGTGAACGCAATTAGAGTGACGGCTTCGGATGGTCAGAATTCTAGTGAAGAGGTAGAAGCGTCACTTACAGAATTAGAATACACAGTTCTTTATGACAAAAATAATGAAGATGACTGTACGGTCACTTTTGAACCTACTATAGTACCAACAGAAGGAAACTATTTTTCTAAATTTTCCAATGATGATATGCTAAATATCACCATGAAAGATGATGTAGGCATTGCAGGATATGAAATCCGTGTAGATGGTGTTCTTGTTACATCGGTTTCATGCAAAGAAACTGCTACAGAAACAATTACTACAACAGTAACAGATGATAATTCGACTGATGTTTCTGAGGAAGATGTCGATACAACAGAAACGGTAACAACCACTATTGAATACGATGTAAAGGTTAAATCAACAGAATATTCGTTGCCGCTCAGTGCTTACATAGAAAACAAAAAGTATTCCGTTGAGGTGAAGCTAGTTGATCTGGCTGGAAACTCAAATGAAGAAATTTATGATTTTATTGTAGATTCAACTCCTCCTGAAATTAATGATTTCAACTACACTATGGAAACATCTGTACTCAAATTTCTTACATTCGGTATTTTTGGAAAAGAAAAGCTTACTATAGATATTGATGTTCAAGATAACGAATCAGGTATTGGTATTGATAAAGCATTTCTTTACTGGGCTCCGATTAATAATGGTATTTTAGCCGAATATCCTGCAGAATATATTGATGTAGATGGAGTATATCGATTTAATAATCTTCCGATTAATAATGAAGCAGTTCCTTACATTGTTGTATCTGATAAGTTAGGAAATTCAAATACTTACTATTTCGCAACCCAAAAGGAAACCGAATCTTCTGATATTGTAGAGTGCATGCTTGACAAAGATGTTGCAAACAGTGTTGCTTTAGTACTTGAGGAAGAGCCGCCTGCTGTAACTGTTGAAGTCCTGGAATCTTATCAGGAATATATTGTAGGCAGTGAAAAATGGTACGGAAGCGAGATTGAGTATTCTGTTAAAGCAAGTGATGCTGATAGTGGTTTGAATTCTATTGACATTAAAAACAATGACAAAGTGTTCAGGACAGAAATAGCGTTTAATGATGTTACATTCAGTGAAGAGCGTTTTAATGGTGATGCAATCTATATATATAAACTTGTTGATGCTAACAGCTATTCAATTTCAGCAACTGCTCTAGATAATGCTGGTAATGATGATTCCGATGAATTAAAAGTCCATATCGACAAGGAAAAACCTGTAATTTCAAAATTCGTGTTTGGAGAACAAGAGGACTTAGGCTCTGAAATAGCCAAGACAACATATGGATACTACTTCAAAGAGAAAACTGATGTAAAAATTTATGTGAATGATCCTGGTGTAGCGTCAGGTATCAATAGAGTGACCTTGACTCTTTCGAATATTGACGGAACAGTTGCAGAAAAAACTATATACAGTACTGATGTACAAGCATATATTACAGATGAAACTGGCGAGTATGCTGTTTTTACAATTCCTATGGGCTTTAAAGGTGCCGTTGTTGCTGAAGTTGTTGATAATGTAGAGCACAGATCCGGTCTTATAAATGCCGATGGCAGTATTATTGAAGATGAGACTATTCATAGCAGTACATCATCTATCAATATTGCCGAAGATGTGAATATAACTAAAGTGGACAATGATAACACTCTTCTGTTTAATCAGAGCATTCCTCTTACTATTTCTGTAAAAGACACGTTCTCTGGTATTTCAACTATTGAATGGTCTATTGCAAATGATGGTGAGTCTGGAATTATTACAGTCGCAAATGATGGTAAATGTGATAGCAATTCATCTGCTGCAACTATAGGTGAAGTAGAAACAGAGAGTAATCTGGTGACTTCAATGCAGTTTACGCTTTCGGTTGATGATAATTCGAATGGTAACGTTGTTCTTATAAAACTCACTGACCGTTCCGGTAATACCAGTGAGGTATCAAAAACATACAGCATTGATACAACAGTTCCGACCATATCTGCTTCATTGAGCAACCAGACACCTCACAATACAATGTATTATAATACTGATCAAACTGTAACTATTTCCATTACAGAAAGAAATTTTAATGCTTCTGATGTGCATTTTATGCTTAATGGAAGCGAACAGATTTTAGGTAACTGGTCAACAAATGGTAATGGTGATTCAGCAGTACATACTGGTAGATTTACAATAAATACTGATGGTGATTATAGTTATTCTATTTCTTATTCCGATATGGCAGGTAATATGGCTGAAGTATTCACACAATCAATGTTTGTTGTTGATAAAACATCTCCTGTTATAAAAACAAATTTCGATGAGTTTAAAACAGAACAGGAAAAACATTATTTTGGATGTGACAGCATAAACAAGACTGCTAAAATAACAATTACAGAGCACAATTTTTCGGCTAAAGATGCAAATGTTGAGATATTCAGATTAGAACCAGGTAGCAAACATGATATAAGCGGTGTTGAATCAACTACGGTTTCGGGATGGAGTGACAATGGTGATGAACATACATTAGAAATTCCATTTGAAGATGGTGATGACGGCGTATATCTTATAAGAGTAACTCCGGTTGACCTAGCGTCAAATTCAGTAACAGCACAAGAAACGGTTGTGTTTGAGATCGATTTCACAAACCCAATTATTTCAGAGAGAAATGGCGTTTATGTGAAGGATGAAGAAAAATCATATGAGCATCTGGAGGTTTATAATGAGATAACAGGTGTTGAAGAAGGGTTTATTCCTTCTGTAAGTTTTTCGGATACTAATTTTGATCATATAGAATATGCACTAACTATCTATACTCCTGAATACAAGAATGGTAAGGAGATTGGTGATATTATTCCTTATTCAGATAGTGGAAGTATTACAGAAACCCTTCACTCTCTCCCAGAATTTGAAAAGGATGGCGTATATTCTGTTGATCTTGTAGCTGTAGACATGGCTGGAAATCGTAGTGTTCTTTGCAGAAATACTTCTGTTTTAATGATGGAATCTGATGTTTTGGCTTATATCTCAAATAGCAGTAAGGCAGAATCCACAGGTTGGTACTCGCTGCAAAAGGATGAGAATACACCAATAAGCAAGAGACCTGATTCTTTTACTGATTTGTATATTACTGTATTTGCACAGGAAGCTTCAGATACAAGAATTATTCTCCGCAATGCTAATGGTGAATCTCAGAATACTGGCATAACAGCTGAAAATTCTGAAGATATGTATGCCGTTGGTGTTTACAACTATATTCTTCCTAAGGAATATTTTGCAGATAATTACCCGGAAGGAACGAATGAAGACTTGTATCTTTGGGCAGAAAACAGCCTTAATGGAGAAACTTCGCACATATCTCTCGGTTGGATTCGTCTTGATGCACTTGCACCTTCATGTAATCTGCCAAGTGATCTGAAAGATTGGAAATCATATGTCAGCACTACAAAAAAGATTACCTTAACAAATATCAGTGAATCATTAGACGTATCAAAGTGTGTTGTATACGATAATGGCAAGGAAATTTCAATGGATAATTTTGAATATTCCGAAGAAAATAATACTTTATCCTACACTTTGGAAAAAGGCTGGCATGATTTAAGCTTTGTTCTTGTGGACGAAGCAGGCAATATAAACACAATACAGGAAATTTCATCAATCCAGGTAGGCTTATTATACTGCCTGTGGTTCAGAAT
>CAZTUV010000072.1:0-9864 GCA_964616595.1 uncultured Alistipes sp. | reverse complement strand
GACAGAGTTTAATATATTTTATTATATAACTTTTAGTGTTTTATGTCAAGAAATATTTTATTATCTGGCAAAAGTATAATTTTTTTATCATCATCTCATATTGTCCGCCACTGGTGTACAGGCGTATTCGACAAAAATACAGATTTCCGGAGGTCAAATTTGGCTTATATATCAATTGATTTTATCAGAAAAATGGAATATAATAGTTATTGTGATAAAAAAACGTCCGTAAGGGCAATTTATATAAAGGAATGGTATTTTTAATGGCTAATAAAATAGTAAAATTCGGTGGTAGCAGTCTTGCCGATGCTAATCAGTTCAAGAAAGTTGCTGATATAATAAAAAGTGATGAAAAAAGAAAATTTGTAGTACCATCAGCTCCTGGTAAACGTTTTTCAGAAGACATAAAAGTTACCGATATGCTCTATAAATGCTGTGAACTTGCTGGCAGTGGTATGGATTTTTCTGAAGATTTCCAGATTATAAAAGACCGATACAATGGCATTATTTCAGAACTCGGTATTAATATGTCTCTTGAAAGTGAATTTGAAGCTATTGTTAATGAACTTAAAGCACGTCCGTCAAAAGATTTTGCTGCAAGCCGTGGCGAATATCTTAATGGTAAGGTTCTTGCTGAATATCTTGGATTTAATTTTGTCGATGCAGCTGATGTTATTATTTTTGATACAAAGGGTATGCTCCTTCTCGATGAAACTGTAAAAGCTGTACGCAATACGCTTAAAAATCTTGATAATGCTGTAATTCCGGGATTTTATGGACGAACAACAGAAGGCTATATAAAAACCTTTTCAAGAGGTGGTTCTGATGTTACCGGTTCAATAATAGCAAACGCTATCAAGGCTGAAATATATGAAAACTGGACAGATGTTTCCGGTTTCCTTGTAGCCGACCCGAGAATAGTTGATAATCCGGATGTTATTGAGGTTATCACTTATCGTGAACTCCGTGAACTTGCTTATATGGGTGCATCAGTTTTGCATGAAGATGCTATTTTCCCGGTACGTTCAGCAGGTATTCCTATAAATATCAGAAATACAAACCGCCCTCAGGACGCTGGTACAATGATTGTATCTGATGACTTTGATTTCAGTAAAGAAAGCCTTAATCATACAATTACTGGTATAGCAGGACGTAAGGGATTTAGTACTATTAATATTGAAAAGGCTATGATGAACAGCGAAACAGGTTTTGGTATGAAAGTTCTTAAAGTACTTTTTGATAATGGTATTTCGTTTGAACATATGCCGTCTGGTATTGATACAATGAGTATTACTGTTGACAGTTCAAAACTTAATCCGGTACGTGAAAAGGTTCTTGCTGAAATACGCAGAGAAGTTGCTCCCGACCATATCGAAATCGAAGATGGCATAGCACTTCTTGCAATAGTTGGCAGACGTATGAAAAATACAAGAGGTACTGTTGCAAGAATATTCGCATCAATGGCTCATGCAAGAATTAATGTAAAAATGATTGACCAGGGTTCAAGTGAACTTAATGTTATCATTGGCGTAAGTGAACATGACCTTTCTGAAGCTATCAGACGTATTTATGATATGTTTATAAATTCTGAAAAAATCTGACAACATCGAAACTCTTATGGTAAAAATAAAATGCCATAAGAGTTTTTATTTATTTTTTTGTTTATGGCGTTCTATTATAAGATGTATTGTATCATAAAGATGTGGTTTAAGTTCATTAAGATTGCACGGTTCACTATACAAAATTGCTGAATAGCAGGTTGATGAAACAAGTTCTATAATCATGAACAACATTATTTCAGGGTCTGAAAGTTCATATGGAGCATCATCAAGCATTTCATAATATACTGTTGAGAAATTTATATCATCATTGTCAGATGGGGAAATAAGTGCCGATTTAAAAACACCCCAGCTAAGATTTTTTGAAATAAAATTAAGTAGGGATTGATTTTCATTAAGTTGATTTATAATATTGTCAATAATTTTTATAAGTCTGTCCTCAAATTCAAGTTTTTCAGAGATATTATCCAGTTCTGCGACGGCATTTCTGAAAAGCTGGCTTGATTTATGTGAAATAAGGCGATTTCTTATATCATACTTATCTTTGAAATACAAATAAAATGTGCCTTTTGCAACACCGGCCTTATTGACTATATCAGAAATTGAAGTTTTGCTGAATCCCTTTGTTGTAAAGAATTCAAAAGCTGTTTTAAGAAGAGAACTTTCTTTAAGTTCTTTATTTTTATCAATTTTACCCATATAAATCTCCTGTTTATATAATATTTCCGAATACATTAATTATAGTATAACTCACAAAATCAATACTGTCAAGCTTGTAAAATGACCATTAGTCATTTGATTTTGAGAAATTAATTTGTGCAAGCATACAAAAATATGACCAAAAGTCAATTTACTTCTTAAAAAAAGGTTGACTAATGGTCATTTTTGTAATATACTATGTAATATCAGAAAACGAAAGGATTTGATATTATGGAAAAGTTAGGAGAATGGATTGTAAAGCATAAAGTACTTATCCTTGTGATTGGTATTTTGTTGATGATACCATCAGCATTTGGATATATAAATACTCGTGTCAATTATGATATATTATCGTATCTTCCGGAAGATATAAGCACTATGAAAGGTCAGGATATTCTTATCGATGAATTCGGTCAGGGAGGATTTTCATTTGTAATGCTGGAAGGCATGAACGAAAAAGAAATTGCTGAAACAGCAGAAAAAATTGAAAATGTTGACCATGTTTCAAGTGTAATATGTTATGAGTCAATGACAGATTTAAATATTCCTAAAGAGGTTCTTCCGGATAATATATATGATTTCTTTAACAAGGGCGATACTACTATGATGGCAGTGTTCTTTGATAATTCTACTTCAGCAGATACAACGCTTTCAGCTATTGAAGAAATGCGTGATATAACTTCTGAACAGTGCTTTATAAGCGGTATGTCTGCAATAACTGAAGATATGAAAGTTCTTTCAAATAGCGAAACCATTATTTATGCAATAATTGCAGTAATACTTACAAGTCTTGTTCTTGTTGTTACAATGGATTCATTTATTATCCCTGTATTTTTTATGTTGAGTATAGGAATTGCAATAGTATGGAATCTTGGTACAAATATTTTTCTTGGTGAAATTTCTTTCATTACACAAGCACTTGCACTTGTTCTTCAGCTTGGTGTTACTATGGATTATTCGATATTTTTGTGGCATAGCTATAAGGAACAACAGCAATGTTTTCCAAATGATAAGGATTCTGCCATGGCACACGCTATTAAATTAACTGTTTCCTCAGTAGTAAGTAGTTCATTTACAACTGTTGCCGGATTTCTTGCAATGTGTTTTATGAGTTTTACGCTTGGTCTTGATTTGGGAATCGTAATGGCTAAAGGTGTTATATGTGGAGTTATTTCATGTATAACAGTTCTGCCGGCAATGATACTTATATTTGAAAAGGCTATTGACAAAACTTCACATAAAGAATTATTGCCATCATTCAATAAAGTATCTTCATTTATTGTCAATCATACTGGAGCTTTCATAACAATGGCACTGGTTCTTTTAGTGCCGGCATTTTATGGATATAATAATTATGATGTTTATTATAAATTGAACAGCACTTTGCCAAAAGACCTTGCAAGCGTTATTGCAAATACTAAACTTGCTGATGAATATAACATGAACAGTACTCATATTTTATTGGTCGATTCTGATATGTCAGCCAAAACTGCTAATAAAATGCTTGATGAAATGAATGAAATTGAAGGCGTACAATTTACACTTGGATTCAATTCACTTGTAGGAACAGCTATTCCGGAAGAAGTTATTCCGGATTCTATAAAAAATGTACTTAAAAGTGACGATTGGCAATTAATGCTTGTTGGTTCAGAATATGAAGTCGCATCGGATTCAGTAAATAATCAGGTTGAACAACTTAACAATATAGTTTCAAAATACGACCATGACGGAATGATTATTGGTGAAGCTCCGGCAACTAAAGATTTAATTGAAATTACTGATAAGGATTTTAAAGTGGTAAGTATACTTTCTACTCTGGCAATATTTATAATAATTGCAATTACGTTTAAATCAATAACATTGCCAGTTATACTTGTTTCAGTTATTGAACTTTCAATTATGATTAATCTTGGAATAGCGTACTTTACAGGAACATCATTACCATTTATAGCATCAGTAGTAATTGGTACAATTCAGCTTGGTGCAACTGTTGACTATGCAATTCTTATGACTACACGTTATCGGACAGAAAGAAGTTCCGGAAAATCAAAGCACGAATCTGTTGAAGTTTCATTAAAGACTTCCATAAAGTCCATAATAACTTCAGCATTAGGATTTTTTGCCGCAACTATTGGTGTTGCCGTATATTCAGAAATAGGAATGATTTCATCATTATGTATGTTGCTTGCAAAAGGAGCTTTGATTTCAATGGTTATTGTAATAACTGTTCTTCCATCAATGTTCATGATATTTGATAAGATAATATGTAAAACCAGCAACGGATTTAAGTATAAAGATAATGATTTACAGAACAGAAGTAAAATAAATACAAATATGGCTTGATTAGAAAGGGAGTATTATTATGAATAAGGTTTCAAAAATAATGGCTGGAGTTATGGCTGTTGCGGTTTCAACAGGAGCAACCATTTCCATAGCATATGCTAATAATGAGACGGAAACTATAACAACAAATACATCAAATAAACCTCCTGTATCTTCTGAACCAAGAATATCAGTCGATGAAAATACATTCAAAGATGAAACGGTTTATGTATTATGTAATAGTAATTCTTCTATAAAAAATATAATCGTAAGTGACTGGCTGAAAAATACACCTGCATTAAATACAATTGAAGATATATCTGAACTTAGTGATATTGTGAATGTAAAAGGTGATGAAAGCTTTATTCAGTCTGGAAATTCTATCGACTGGAAAGCCTGTGGAAACGATATTTATTATAAAGGCACTTCCGATAATGATTTGCCTGTTGATGTAAATATAGAATATTTTCTTGATGGAAAGAAAATATCTGTTGAGGAACTTGCCGGAAAAAGCGGACATATAACTATTAAATGGACTTATACAAATAATCAGAAAGTTTCAAAAAATGTAAATGGCAAGAAAAAAGATATGTATGTTCCTTTTATGACAGCAAGTGCTACTGTTCTTGATTCCTCCAAGTTCCTGAACGTTGAAACAAGTAATGGTAAGATTATTTCAGACGGCGAAAAGCTTATAGTAGTGGGTCTGGCTTTCCCGTCACTTGGCGACAGTCTTGGACTCGATGAATCAGATATAAATATTCCGGAAAGCTTTGAAATTTCAGCTGACGTTACCGATTTTGAAATGAATACTTCTGTAACAGTAGTTTCAAATGAAATCTTTTCAAAGCTTGAAATTGAGGATACAGATTCATTGGACGATTTAACAAATAAGATTCAGGAACTTATTGATGGTGCTGAACAACTTTGCAATGGTACAACTGAACTTTATAATGGTATATGTAAACTTTCTGATAGTACCGGAAGTCTTGTTGACGGAATAGATAAACTTCTTAATGGTTCTCTTTCTCTTAAAGATGGTGCTTCTGAACTTTATGATGGTGCGAATTCTCTTGCTGACGGTGCAAAAACACTTTCTGATTCTACAATAAGCCTTTCGGCAGGAGTGCAAAGTGCAAAAGATGGTTCAAAGCAATTATCTGATGGTATTTCAACTGTTAATACAGGAGCAGAAAGTTTAACAAATGGTCTTTCACAAATAAACGATGGTTCTGTTGCATTAAGTGATGGTATTGATTCTGCAAAGTTGGGTTCAGATGAACTTGTACAAGGATTTACACAAGTAAATGGTGGTACAGCTGAACTTTCTGCCGGTGCATCTACTTTGTCGGGAGGAGTAGATGAACTTAAAACCGGTAGTTCTCAGTTGAAAAATGGTTCTTTACAGGTGTCGGAGGGTACAGAGGCTATAAGCAACGGTGCTAAAACTTTAAGTGATTCTGCTGAACAGCTTTCTGTTGGAATAACTTCCGCTAAAGACGGTGCAGATAATATTTATTCCGGTATATCATCAATCAAAGACGGTGCAGATAATCTTACAAATGGTGCAGAAAGTCTTTATTCCAGTATCGAAACGGCAGGGACTTCATTAAATACCACAATTTCCGCTAATGAGCAGGCACTTTCAGCTTTGAACGTCTTGTATCAGCAGTCACCTTCAGAAGAACTTGCAACGGCAATAGGAATATTACAACAAACTATTGATTATCAAAAACAAATCTCAAATACAATGACTGACAATGGAGAACTTATCTCTGGAGCAGAATCTATATATACAGGTTCAAAACAGATTTCTGACGGACTCGGTAATGCTGAAATGGGTGCTTATGAACTTTCGCAAGGTCTGACTGTCCTTAATGATGGTGGTACAATTCTTGCACAAGGTGCGGAACAGCTTTCTGATTCTTCAACAGAACTGGTTCTTGGTGCAAAAAATCTTTCAAGTGGTGCAACAGAACTTGACAATGGTATAAATAATCTCGCTCAGGGAAGCGGAGGTCTCATTAATGGAATTGAATCCCTTGTAAGTGGAATAGAACAACTTTCAGATGGTGCTAGCTCCCTTAACAATGGACTTGGTGAACTTTCAACGGGGGCTGAAAACCTCGAAAATGGTGTATCACAAGTATATGAAGGTTCATTTGTATTGAAAGATGGATTAAATCAGCTTTTAAGCGGTACTTCAACTCTTGATAGTGGTCTTACTCAATTACTTGGTGGAAGTAGTCAGTTATCCGGAGGAGCAAATACTCTTTATCAGTCAATAGTTAAATTTGCAAGCGGTACAGGTGTGTTATATGACGGTTCTTATGAACTGTGGAATGGCATAAGTACTTTGAAAACTGGTACTAAAGACCTTACCGAAGGAATAGGAACTCTTAAAAATGGTGCAGAAGAACTTAATAATGGTATGATTAAATTCAATGATGAGGGAATTGAAAAAATTGCCTCTGTTGTAAATGAAAATCTACCAGATATTATTGATAATTTCAAGGCTCTGCGTGAAATATCTGAAGATTATAATACTTATTCCGGAATTTCTGATGATATGGACGGCAGCGTCAAATTTATATATATGTTCGACGGAACAACATAATAATAGATTTTTTCTAATATACTCCCATAATAAAAACAGTCACATCAATATTACGGTGTGACTGTTTTATGTTATTGTAAAGTAGTAGTTTCAGTATCTTCTGTTGTTATTTCAGTTTCAGTGGCATCAGTTGTAGTTTCATCAAAAGTGATAGTATCTGTGATATTTTCATCTTTATAGACTGTTACAATGAATCCATTTACATTAGTTCCAGAAACTTCAAACTTTTTTCCACTAGGTACAGGTATGGTTGTTATATCAGAAGTATCATCGGATAATACAAAATAAACTTCATATTCGTTTCCGTTATCGTCTGTAAATTCTAAATGTTCACTTGCCTGATAATAATATTGAGTAATTATCATATTAATGTATTCTTCAAGGCAAAGATTATTTTTAGTCATATAATATGCGTGCGGAACACCTACATAACGAAAATGCCATGGTTCATATTGAATTTTTGTGATTTGTTCTTTGTTTTCAGGGTAGCGTACTATAAAGCCGTATTTATAGCAGTTTTCTGTAAACCATGCATATTCTTCCTGTCCCTGAAAGTCGTAATCAGGAAATGTTGTAAGGTCAAAAGCAAGTCCGGATTCATGTTCACTGCAACCTGCTTTAGCAACCCGTGTTGATTCTTCTGCACCTGTTTCAAGTAAGTCTGCATCATAAAGTGCCTGCTGAAATTCCGTTGAACGATAAGCTCCATATATAAGTATATTTGAAAGTTCCGTTGCATCATAAAAGTCAAAAATCATGCTTGCCATAGGTTCATAGACTTTATCAACAATAAGCATTTTATCGGTATCGCTTGAGTCAACAGCCCTGAAAAGAGTACGTCCTTTTTCTTCATTACATTCATTTATGCTTACAAGATTTTCATCGCCACTGTAATAGCGATAATTTTCATTTACAAGTATCAGGTCTCCATGAAATTTATCAGTAGTAGGAACAGTATATGTTTCATAAATAACTTTGTCAGTATCTAATGTTTCTGTTACGGGTTCAGTTTCAGCTGATTCAGGCTGTGCATAATGTTGTGATTCTCCTACAATCTGTGAACGTTCATTAATTCCTCTTATAATATATCCGCCGGCACATATAATCGATAAAGTAACAGCTATTTCAAAAAGCGTTTTTGTCCGGCGGATACTTTTAGCTTTACTTATCTGACTTCTTTTAGACATATCAAACTCCAATCTGCCATATAACGGCGGTGTCCGGAAGGAAATCCGGCAAATATTTTTATTGGGAAACTTTTTTTATATTATATCACATCTAAATAAAAAAAAACAGACTTTATTATATATATTTGTAAAAGTGCTGCATTATTTTTTTGAAATATAATAATAATTGTATAAAAATACAAAACTATTAGGAAGATAGTATTTTTTATAATACTTATGTATAATTACTAAAAAAATGAATAATTATTGTTACCATTGGTAAAACTGAATAAATAAACTGCACATTTTCTCACATAACTGCACAATTTTTTGGAAATCTCTTGAAATACTCTTATTATAATGATATAATAAATTATGAGAGTTTAAGAGGGAGGAACTTTTTAATGGAATGCCCTATTTGCAGAACTAGCAATGCTTCCGGAATAAAATACTGCATAAGATGTGGCAGGAATCTTGAAAATCCTCAGGAAGTAAATTATGTTAGAGTTAATGCCGAGGATTATACTACGGAAAATGAATATGATTTTGGTAAAACGGTTGAAAAAAAATCGGAAAATAATTTCGACTTTATTAGTCAGTTTGAAACAGATTCAATAGATGAATTTGATTTCAGTGGTCAGTCTGAAAGTGCTTTAAATAATTCAGTTATAAATGATGAACCATTAGTTACTAAGCCATATACGGAATATGAAAATAATTCTATGCCATTGCCGGCACCTCCATATAATGATATGTATAATCAACCATATAATTCGAGTGGAGCAACAATATATAGTCAGCCAATACATTCGCAAATCATAGGCTATGACCAAAATGGTTATCCGGTTTACTCACAATCGCAGTTTGCAGGATATCAAAGCGTAAATTCCAAATGCTCACAACAATCAATAAATATGTCTGTTCCTGTAATGTCACAAAAGCCTCAGTATTCTGGCTCTTTTGAACATAAAAAAATCGATGATGATACAAAAAAGTTTATTGAATTCCTTGACGACGAAACTGAATTTTCCGGAGAAGTTGAAGATAATTTTTTTGAGAAATCTTCAGATATAAGTAAAGTCGATGTTCCAGTTAATGATATCAATACTATAAAAAAACAAGAACAGAAAAAAACTTATATGACAGATGTTGAAATAAAAGATGCTAAAAATCTTATTCCAAATACATCAGATAAGTTTAATCGTAAATATATGAAACAGGCTGAAATGTCTAATTCAAATGATTTGGGAATAAAAAAATCATCTAAAAAAGTTGTAATGGGCGAAACTGATAAAGTTGATGCAAATATGCTGAACCCCAAATTCAATTACAAGAGTCGTATAAAAATGGGAGATGCAGGTCAGGCAGACCCCGATACTTTAGAAACTCATACCCCTAAACATAAAAAATTTACTATGGCAACAGCAGACCACGCTGTCGAGGCTATGCCTAAAAAGAAAAAATATACTGATGAACTTGATTTAATCAGACTGCCCAAATA
>CAZTUV010000071.1:0-9886 GCA_964616595.1 uncultured Alistipes sp. | reverse complement strand
CATATTATATAAAAAAAGTCCAGATTTATACTAGACCTTTTTCAACAGACTGAAAGCACTCCAAAAGAAGTGCTTAATCAATATTAATTACACATCGAGTTTGTCGATAGGCAAGTCGCTTTGACTTATCTGATTTGAAACAACCATTTGAATTGCAAGAGCATCACTTGTTGTAACGCCGTCATTGCCTACTACATCGGCACACACTTTAGCATATTCAGTAAGTTGATAATCATCTGGATTTGCAAGTGCCTGCATTACAATTACAGCATCTGAAATGCTTACTTCACCATCTCCATTAGCGTCACCATAAATAACATCGGAAGGAGTTATTGTAGTAGTTGTTGTTGTAGTAGGTGAAGTAGTTTGTGTAGTAGTTGTAGTAGTTCCGGTAGATTCGATTCCGTCTATAATAGAATAGAATGACGGTTTTGCTGTATAGTCTTCATTGAAAAGAAGTGGATATTTTGATGCTCTCCAGCTTTGGTCATCAGTAGTTCCCCAGAATACAACAGCCGAGATACTATCTTTATGTTCAACTATTGCGTCCATAATATCGCTATAATATTGTGCCTGAGTTGCAAAACTGGATTCATCATTACCACTTACAGTAGCATCAAGTTCTGTAATCTGAATGTCAAGACCAGTTGAACAGAATTTGTCAAGAGCCTTTTTATATACGCTTACGGACGGGAAACTTACATCAAGGTGAGACTGCAAACCAATACCATCAATGTAATGACCATCTGAATTTATTTCTTCAACCATTTTAATTATTGCGTCTGTTTTACTTGGCATATATTCGTTAAAATCGTTGTAATAAAGTTTAGTTCCTTCAGGAGCGTATTTTTTAGCAAATTCAAAAGCTGGCTTTATAAATGAGTTGTCGCCAAAAATCTGGACCCATGGAGAATAATTACTATTTTCTTCCTGAGAGCCTGCTTTACGGGGAGTTCCGTCATCAAGCCAACATTCATTTACAACGTCCCATGCATAGAAGTCAACATCAGAATATTCTTCTTCAATTGCTTCAAAAACGTTCTTTATATAGTTTTCCATACGGATAAGCATTTTTTCTTTTGAAACCCATTCGCCATCAGGGTCATAGTTTTCCTTAAAGAACCATGTAGGAGTCTGCGAATGCCATACAAGAACATGACCTCTTACAGGAATATTATTTTCCCTTGCAAAATTAAGAATAGATTTTGCACTGTCAAGATTAACTTGTGGGTTTTCATCGTCACCTGCTTCTGCCATAGCTAAAGAAGCTTTCTGGTCAAGTATAGCATCTGGTTTAAGTTCGTTTCCGGGGGTGATACTGTTGAAATGTTTCAATACAAGGTTTTGTGTAGATGTCGGGGCTAATTCCTTAGCAGTTGCTGCCGTACCTATTTTGAAATAATCGCTGTACAAATCCTTAAGGGAAACAATATCCTGCTGAATATCATATACAGGAGCTTCACGGAGTACAAAGTCGTCGATATAGATATTATCTGTACCGCCTTCAAAGTAAATCATAACATTGCTTACATCGGAAGAAAAGCTTACTTTTATGTCATTTATTTCCTGCCAGCCATTACCATTGAGAGCCTTAAGATTTTCGTAATGTTCAGTGCCTGATGCGTCGGTGTACTGCAAACTAAGAGTATTACTTGTATAATATTGTCCCATAACCTTAGCACTTATAAGATAAGCTTTACCAGGTTCACATATATCATCAAGCTTAAGAGCAGGTCCGTTCCAAGTCTTTGAACGACCGCTTGCACAAAGTGATGTTGAACCACTTACAGAATATTCTGTACTTGCTGAAATAACAGTAGTATCATTACTATTTCTGTTGGTAAATGCTGAAACATCTCCATCTTCAAAATCTGATGAATAGATAATTTTTCCTTCAGTTGCTGTACTGCTTGCTGTTGAATCTTCAGCATAAACAGCAGATGCAGTTGAACAAAGCATTACAGCACTAAGAGAACCTGCAATCAGACTTTTCAGGTATTTTTTTTTCATTATATAACCCTCCGTAATAAAAATTTTTTATAATGACATTTTAACATATTCAAAAGAAAATGTCAATAATATTTGAAATATATTTACATATTTTTGCAATTTTCATAAACTGTAATCAGACTGATTGCAGTTTGACTAAAAATCTGATATAATAAATTTATAGAAACTATGAAAAGAGGTATTTTTACAATGAAGAAATCTATAATGATATTAACTGCTTTCATGTGTTTGCTGGTAGGCTGTGGTGATAAAACAAGTTCTGATAATAATACTGAAAGTTCTGCCGAAACAGCAACAGAAGAAACAACATTTGCAACAGAAGTTATAACAAACGTTTCCGAAAAGATTTCAGATAAGGAAAACGGCTACAATGAAGTTATAGACAATTATATGAAATGCATAGAAAAAAATGAAATCGGTAATATGATGCAACTTTCCTATCCGGATAAATATTTTGATATATTCAGTTTTATGGCTGAAATGAGCGGAACTACTGTCGGCGAAATTATGGGAATCGTTCAGGGAACAGCGTCAAACACTCTCCGTATAACCGAAATTATTTCTGATGAACCTCTGGAAGACTATGAAACTCTTACAGATACACTTGTAAGTATTTATGGTGAATACCAAATTATCAGCAACTATATAGATGAACAGGGCGGTAAAGATAGTATAGATGCCGATGAATTCGATGAATTCGTTGAAAATGCAGATTATGATTTGACAGATATATCGCTTTATTTTGAACCGGAAGACGCTCATTTGCTTACTTGTAATATGGAATCTTCCGTTCAGTCAGAAGATGAATCCCTTGACCCTCAGATTGTTGAATATGAACAGAAATTCATAGTATACTATATTGATGGCGAAGGCTGGAAAATGGATACCTATGTACCAGTGACTGAATAAAAATATTACAGTTTGTATTTTAAAACAAAAAAATTTTTAAATTGCCGTTTTCGCCAAAAGAGAACAAATTTATATAAAAAAGTTCTATATCTGCCTTTTTAGCAAAAAGTCTTGACACATTGTAAAAAAAATAGTATCATTAAAGATAATAATCTTTGTAAGGAGGAATTTTTTATGCTGACTGATATGAATAGCAAATTTCAGAAAGAGGGTCTTACATTTGATGATGTACTTTTAATTCCGGCTAAATCAGATGTTACCCCTAATATGATTAAACTTAACACTAATCTTACTAAAACTATCCGTCTTAATACACCTGTTATGACTGCTGCTATGGATACTGTTACAGATTCACGTATGGCAATAGCTATTGCCAGAGAGGGAGGTATCGGTATTATCCATAAAAATATGACTATCGAACAGCAGGCTGAAGAAGTCGACAAGGTAAAGCGTTCTGAAAATGGCGTTATAGTTGACCCATTCTCACTCACTGAAGACCATTTTGTTTCTGATGCTGACGAACTTATGGGTAAATATAAAATTTCAGGTGTTCCGATTGTTGATTCAAAAAATAAACTCGTCGGAATCATCACTAACAGAGATATGCGTTTCCTTGACGATTATAGTGCAAAAATTTCCGAAGTTATGACAAAGGAAAATTTAATTACTGCTCCTGTCGGCACAACTCTTGAACAAGCTCAGGATATTCTCCGTTCCCATAAAATAGAAAAACTTCCTATTGTTGATAATGAAGGCGTTCTTAAAGGTCTTATCACTATCAAGGATATCGAAAAATCTGTACAATATCCTAATTCTGCACGTGATAGTCGTGGCAGACTTCTTTGCGGTGCTGCTATCGGAGTTACTGCAAATGTTCTCGAAAGAGCAAAGGCACTTATTGATGCTCAGGTTGACGTACTTGTTCTTGACTCTGCACATGGTCACAGTGCAAATATTATTAAATGTCTTAAGATGGTTAAGGAAGCTTATCCGGATATTCCAGTAATTGCCGGAAACATCGCTACTGCTGCCGCTGCTGAAGACCTTATTCAGGCTGGTGCAGATTGCGTTAAAGTAGGTATAGGTCCTGGTTCAATTTGTACAACAAGAGTTGTTGCAGGTATTGGCGTTCCTCAGATTACCGCAATATATGATGTTGCTTGCGTTGCTCAAAAATACGGTGTTCCTGTAATTGCTGACGGTGGTATAAAATATTCCGGAGATATTGTAAAGGCTCTTGCTGCTGGTGCTAATGTTGTAATGCTTGGTTCACTTCTTGCAGGCTGTGCAGAAGCTCCTGGCGAAACTGAAATTTATCAGGGCAGACAATTTAAAGTTTATCGTGGTATGGGAAGTCTTGGTGCTATGGCAAATGGTTCAAAAGACAGATATTTCCAGGAAGGTGCAAAGAAACTTGTTCCGGAAGGCGTTGAAGGTCGTGTACCATTCAAGGGTGCTGTTGCTGATACAATTTTCCAGCTTGTTGGTGGTATTCGTTCAGGAATGGGCTACTGTGGTTGCGAAACTATTCCAGAACTTCACGAAAAG
Organism: uncultured Alistipes sp.; assembly: GCA_964616595.1. GTDB lineage: Bacteria > Bacillota > Clostridia > Oscillospirales > Ruminococcaceae > Ruminococcus. Next base: position 5,419 of record CAZTUV010000071.1, on the reverse strand, counting down.
GCACAGTTTATAAAAATTACTGGTGCAGGACTCAAAGAAAGTCACCCACATGATATATACATCACTAAGGAAGCTCCTAACTATTCAACACAAATATAAAAAATAATTAAATATTCCCCCCTTATGTCAGATAATATAATTTGTTATATGACATAGGGGGATTTTTATATTCAGAAAATAAAAACGACCAGAATTGAAATATTTTCCAAAAGTCAGATACTTTTGGAGATATACCATTCTTAGTCGCTTTTTATAATATGACTTGCAATTATAAATCAAGCTTTTTCTTTATTTTGTCAAAGAAACTTTGACGCTTGGTGTAATTTTTTTCTGAAAGTGATGCTTCAAATTCTCGGAGTAGGTCTTTTTGTTTTTTAGTGAGGTTCTTAGGAACTTCAACATAGATTGTTACATATTGGTCACCACGTTCCGTGCGACGAAGCTTTTTAACACCTTTTCCTTTAAGACGGAATACAGTTCCGGTTTGAGTGCCTTCGCCTATTGAATACTTAACATCGCCGTCAATAGTAGGTACAGTTATTTCATCACCTAAAACGGCTTCCATATAAGTAACTGGAATATCACAATGAATGTCAAAACCATCACGTTTAAAGATATCATGCGATTTTACGGAAACATTTATAAGCAAATCACCATTAGGGCCTCCATTGATACCGCAATCACCCTGACCGCTCAGACGAATTGTTTGTCTGTCATCTATGCCTGCCGGAATATCAACTGAAACTGTTTTTTGTACCCTTAATCTTCCTATGCCACGACATTTTGTACAAGGATTTTTAATGATTTTTCCTTTGCCCGAACATCTTGGACAGGTTTTTGATGAACTGATAGAACCAAATACGCTGTTTTGTACAACTCTTACCGTACCACGACCCTGACATTCTGAACAAACTTCTGTGCTTGATTGATTTTCTGCACCAGTTCCTTTACAGAAATCACAAGTACTCATTCTATTAAGTCTGATTTCTTTTTTAATGCCATTACAAGCGTCCATAAAGCTTATTGATACAGATTCCTGAAGGTCTGCACCTCTTCTTGGAGCGTTTGCATTGGAACGTTGATTTACACCGCCACCAAATCCAAATCCGCCGAAAATACTCTCAAATATGTCGCCCATGTCGCTGAATCCGCCCATGCCGCCACTAAATCCGCCAGAACCACCACCATAATTAGGGTCTACTCCGGCGTGTCCGAACTGGTCATAACGTTTTCTTTTTTCAGGGTCGGAAAGAACTTCATTAGCCTCATTTATTTCCTGAAACTTCTGAACATATGACGGGTCATCAGGGTGTAAATCTGGATGATTTTCTCTTGCTTTTTTTCTGAAAGCTTTTTTTATTTCGTCCTCGGTAGCCCCTTTCTGAATACCAAGCACTTCATAATAGTCTTTTTTATCAGCCATAAATACTTCTCCGTTCTAAATATAAACACCACAAGGGCGAAAGAAATTTCCGCCCCCATGAATTATGATTTGATTTTTTTAATTAAACTTCTGTGAAATCAGCATCAACAACGCCGTCATCTGAAGAAGAGTCGTTTGAACTCTCTTTTGTAAACTGTGATGGGTCAATGTTTTCTGCACCATTAGGATTAGCTTGTTTGTAAACTTTGTTTGCAACATCATAGAAATCCTTCTGAAGGTCGTCTTTAAGTGTTTTAATTTCGCTCATATTATTAGCCTCGAGAGCAGACTTAAGAGCCGCACACTGTGAAAGAATTGCAGACTTTTCGTCCTCTGAAATTTTATCCCCAAAGTCATTTACAGACTTTTCGCAATTGAAAACGAAATTTTCAGCTTCATTCTTTGTGTCAACGTCTTCACGGCGTTTTTTATCTTCTGCTGCATATTGTTCAGCTTCCTTTACAGCCTTGTCAATGTCGTCCTTTGACATATTTGTTGATGCTGTAATAGAAATGTTCTGTTCTTTACCTGTGCCGAGGTCTTTAGCGGAAACGTGAACAATACCGTTCTGGTCGATATCAAAAGTAACTTCAATCTGTGGGATTCCTCTTGGAGCTGGTGCGATGCCATCAAGACGGAAACTGCCAAGGAGCTTGTTATCCTTTGCAAATTCACGTTCACCCTGAAGAACATTTATATCAACAGCGGGCTGATTATCGGCAGCAGTTGAGAAAACTTGTGATTTTTTGGTAGGAATTGTTGTATTTCTTTCAATAATCTTTGTGCATACGCCACCCATTGTTTCAAGACCGAGTGAAAGTGGTGTGACATCAAGGAGGAGGAGACCGTTTTCAACTTCACCACCAAGGACGCCACCCTGATATGCAGCACCAAGAGCAACACATTCATCAGGATTTATTCCCTTAAATGGGTCTTTGCCGATGAGTTTCTTTACTGCGTCCTGTACAGCAGGGATTCTTGAAGAACCACCAACCATAAGAACCTTGTTTATTTCAGAAATTTCAAGTCCACTATCCTTGAGAGCCTGTCTTACAGGACCCATTGTAGCTTCAACGAGGTCTGCTGTAAGTTCATTGAACTTAGCTTGTGTAAGTGTAAGGTCAAGGTGTTTAGGTGTACCAGTAGCATCAACAGTAATAAATGGGATATTTATATTTGAAGTTGTTGTTGAAGAAAGTTCAATCTTAGCTTTTTCAGCAGCATCTTTAAGTCTCTGGGCTGCCATCTTGTCAGCTGAAAGGTCAACGCCTTCTGTTTTCTTGAATTCTTCAATAATCCAGTTAATAATTCTCTGGTCGAAATCGTCACCACCAAGATGGTTGTTACCGGCAGTTGCAAGAACCTGTTGTACATCTTCGCCCATTTCTATGATTGAAACGTCGAATGTACCACCACCAAGGTCATAAACCATAACAACCTGTTCTTCTTCCTTGTCAATACCGTAAGAAAGAGCAGCAGCAGTTGGTTCATTAATAATACGTTTTACAGTAAGACCAGCAATTTGACCTGCGTCTTTAGTTGCCTGTCTCTGTGAGTCTGTGAAGTATGCCGGAACTGTAATAACAGCTTCTGTAACCTTTTCACCAAGATAAGATTCTGCATCAGATTTAAGTTTCTGGAGAACCATAGCAGAAATTTCCTGTGGAGTATATTTTTTTCCGTCTATTTCAACTTTATAGTCAGAACCCATATGTCTTTTTATAGATGCAACGGTTCTGTCATGGTTTGTAATTGCCTGTCTTTTAGCTACTTGACCTACAAGTCTTTCACCGCTATTTGTAAAAGCTACAACAGATGGTGTTGTTCTTGCACCTTCGTTGTTTGGAATAACTACTGCATTACCGCCTTCCATAACAGCAACGCATGAATTTGTTGTACCTAAGTCAATACCAATAATTTTTCCCATAATAAATCTTCCTTTCGATAATGAGCATAGCTTAATAAGTTTTATGTGAATGGATTTTGTAACATACCCATAAGGGTATTTTTTCTTTAATAAGTTAAAATGCTTTAAACTGCCACAGCAACCATAGCGGGTCTGATAAGTTTGTCACCCATCTTATAGCCTTTCTGGAATACTGTACATACATGATTGCTTGCATAATCAGTGCCGTCCTGCTGACTGATAGCATTATGGATATTCGGGTCAAATTCTTCTCCGAGTGCTTCAATAGCAGTGACGTTCATTTTTTCAAGGAAACTTTTAAGCTGTCCAAAAATCATAGACATACCATTTTTAAAATTTTCGTCAGTACATTCAGCATCTAAAGAGCGTTCAAAGCTGTCAACAACAGGAAGTAACTGTTCAATACATTTTGAAGTAGCATTGTTGTAAGTTTCAGTTTTTTCTTTTGCTGTACGTTTACGATAGTTATCATATTCAGCAAAAAGTCTTACATATTTGTTATTAGCATCATTAAGAGCGTCTTCAAGTGCGGAATATTCTGCGGCGGTGTCATTGTATTCAGATACAGCATCATCTTCATCTGAAGTTTCAGGAATATTTTCTTCAATAATATCTTCTATATTTTCTTCTGGTATTTTATTTTCTTTCATTTGATGCTCCTTTCTGTGACTAAGGATTAATATCTTCAGTCGAGCCTGTTATAATAATATCATTGTTTTCTGACATCAAGCAGGAAATTTGCTGGGTCAGGTATTCGATATAGGGGATAATCTTTTTGTAATCAATCCGCATAGGGCCTATAATTCCAAGAGAGCCGGCATCTATGTTATCCTTATGGTATTTTGAAACAATCAAACTTGAATTTCCTATGGCAAAATTATTTTCAGAGCCAAATTTTACTTGTATTCCGCTGAATGTATCATTAAGTAATTCGGAAATATCGCTTTTATGTTCAATAAACTTAACTACTTCCATTTTATCAAGTTCATCACAAGAAAGAAGTTTTTCGCTTCCGCTGAAAGTAAGTTCCTGTTGGCGTAAATCCTCTGAGAGTTCGCATAGTCCTTTGACAAGAGGTGAAAGGGAAACCATATATGCACTCACAGCAGAAACCATTTTATCAAACATTTCTTCTGAAAGTTCGCTGACTGAAACACCATTAAGATTTTCCTGAATGTAATGAGTAAAAAATTCAAGTTGTTCATTATTAAGGTCAAATTCCAGTCTGCAAGCCTTATTTTTTATACTTCCGTTTGAAGTTATTAACAGAATAACATATATACGTTTACCTGTCGGGATAACATCAACCTTTGATATTACTGAAAATCTTGGAGCTGAGTTAGTAACGACTGCTGTACATTGAGTAATTTCAGAAAGAGCGGAAACAGCGTTTTGGATAAGGAGTTCTTCAGGAGTATCCTTATCGCCGAGCATTTTATCAAGACGATTTTTTTCATCATCTGATAATGCTGAAGGGTTCATAAGTTCGTCAATATAGAGCCTGTAACCTGCAAACGTTGGGATACGTCCGGCTGAAGTATGTGGTTGTTCAAGATAGCCGAGTTGTTCAAGTACCGCCATGTCATTACGGATTGTTGCGGACGAAACGTCAATATTGTCAAGCTTAGAGATTGCTTTAGAGCCGACCGGTTCTCCAGTTCTTATATACTCATCAACTACGGCAGAGAGTATTTTCAGCTTTCTGTTGTTCACGATTAGCACAACCTTTCGCTTATTAGCACTCTTCATCTTTGAGTGCTAAATATAATTTAACACTATTATTGGACTTTGTCAAGTCTTTTATTCATTTTTGTTTGAATTTACAATTTTTTTATAATATTAATGACTTGTATAGTCAATTTCACAAAAAGAAACAGTTTCCCTCAATGAACAAAAAGGAAACTGTTTCAGAAAAAGGAGGTTAATATATTATAAAAAACTTGATATCATTATTAATATTGTTCACTGACAAGAATTGATATTCTGTTCTGTAATTTATCAATAGTTTGTTGCAGTTCAGCTTCACCCTTGAAATACTTTGTAGTTTCTTCAGTAATTATGTTATAAAT
>CAZTUV010000070.1:0-9892 GCA_964616595.1 uncultured Alistipes sp. | reverse complement strand
TAATAATACAATGTATCGGTATAAGAATTTCTTTCTATTATCATGTTATTATATCACACTGCAATAAACTTGTCAAGTGTTTTTTGATTATTTTGTTTGCGTGATAATTATATGCCAATTAATAACCTGTTCCATAAACAGGTTTGAATATCCAAAAATAAGGAGGTTCCGCCTATGGTGAATGTTACACCTAAGCAACTGGGAAAAAATGTCAGAATGAGTTTCGGTAAAATTACCGAACCCCTCGAAATGCCAAACCTTATTGAAGTTCAGAAGAACTCATATAAATGGTTCAGAGAAGAGGGCTTACGTGAAGTTTTCCGTGATATGACCGCAATTACTGACTACAATGGTAATCTCGTTCTCAATTTTAAGGACTACAGGTTCGATACCGAACCAAAATACACACTCGCAGAATGTAAGTCCAGAGGTGCTACTTATCAAGTGGCTATGAGGGCAACTGCTACCCTTTGCAACAAGGAAACCGGTGCAGTAAGCGAAAGTGAAATCTATATGGGTGATTTTCCTCTTATGACTGACAGCGGAACTTTCGTCATAAATGGTGCAGAACGTGTTATAGTTTCACAGCTTGTCCGCTCTCCTGGTGTATACTATGCTTTTGAAAAAGATAAAACAGGTAAAGACCTTTTCAATACAACAGTTATCCCTAACAGGGGTGCATGGCTAGAATATGAAATGGATTCAAACGATGTCGTTTATGTTCGTATTGATAAAAACAGAAAAATTCCAATTACTACATTTATAAGAGCTCTCGGCATAAGCACCGATGAGGAAATCTTTGATATGTTCGGAGACGATGACCGTCTGAAACAAACTATTCTTCAAAAAGATGGTACTAAAAACAATTCCGAAGCTCTTATAGACGTTTATAAAAAACTTCGTCCGGGTGAACCACCAACAGTTGAAAGTGCTATCACTCATCTTAATAACCTTTTCTTCGATGCAAAAAGATATGACCTTTGTCGTTTCGGTCGCTATAAGTATAATAAAAAACTTGGTATTGCTTCACGTCTTGCCGGTCATACCCTTGCTGAACCTGTAATCAATCCTTTGACAGGCGAAATAATGGCTGATGCCGGTGAAACTATTTCATATGACAGAGCTTGCGAAATCGAACAGGCTGGCGTTTATTATGCTTTCGTAAATGTTGAAGTAAAAGAATACTACAAAAACGACAGAGATGAAACCGATATACGCATGGTCGAAAAAGTAGCTAAAATTATCGGCAATGGTATGGTCGATATTAAACCTTACATTAACTTTGATGCCGAAAAATATGGCGTAAATGAAAAGGTTTCCTTCAAAGTCCTTCACGAAATTCTTGAAACTTCCGCTGATGATGACGAACTTGAAGAAAACGTTAAAAAACGTGCCGATGAACTCGTTCCAAAACATATCATTCTCGATGATATCTTTGCAACTATAAGTTATTTCCTTAATCTTTGCGAAGGCGTCGGAACTGTCGATGATATCGACCACCTCGGAAACAGACGTATCCGTTCTGTCGGCGAACTTCTCCAGAATCAGTTCAGAATAGGCTACGCAAGAATGGAACGTGGTATCCGTGAAAGAATGAACATTCAGACACAGGATATTAATACTCTTACACCACAGTCACTTATAAATATAAGACCTATTTCTTCAGCTATGAAAGAATTCTTCTGTTCCTCACCACTTTCACAGTTCATGGACCAGAATAACCCACTTTCAGAACTTACTCATAAAAGACGTTTATCCGCTCTCGGTCCTGGTGGTCTTTCAAGAGACAGAGCCGGATTTGAAGTACGTGACGTACATTACAGCCATTACGGCAGAATGTGCCCTATTGAAACCCCTGAAGGCCCTAATATCGGTCTTATCTCTTATCTTGCAACTTTCGCAAGAATTAACGACTACGGCTTTATTGAAGCACCTTACAGACGTGTTGATAAAACAACAGGTATCGTTACAAATGAGGTGGTTTACATGACCGCCGACGTTGAAGATAATTATATCGTAGCTCAGGCTAATGAACCTCTTACAGAAGATGGTAAACTTAAACGTCCTCGTGTAAACGCCCGTTATCGTGACCAGATTCTTGAATGTGAACGTGAAAAAGTTGATTTCATGGACGTTTCCCCTAAAATGGTTGTGTCTGTTGCAACTTCAATGATACCTTTCCTTGAAAACGATGACGCTAACCGTGCTCTTATGGGTTCAAACATGCAGAAACAAGCCGTTCCTCTTTTGAGAACTGAAAGACCTTTCGTTGGTACTGGTATGGAATACAAAGCCGCTGTTGACTCAGGAGTTTGTATCGTCGCTGAAAACAACGGAACTATCACTTATGTTGATGCCGACAGAATCCATATGATTGATGATACAGGTATCGAACACAAATACCAGCTTACAAAGTTCAAACGCTCGAATCAGGGTACTTGCGTAAATCAGAAACCTATTGTTTCAGTCGGACAAAAAGTTACAAAGGGTACTGTACTTGCTGATGGCCCTGCTACCGCTGACGGCGAAATCTCATTGGGTAAAAACGCCCTTATCGGTTTCATGACATGGGAAGGTTACAACTATGAAGATGCTGTACTTCTTAATGAAAGACTTGTCCGTGAAGATGTATTCACTTCTGTTCACATCGAAGAATATGATATCGAATGTCGTGATACAAAATTAGGCCCAGAAGAAATTACAAGAGATATCCCTAACGTCGGCGACGATGCTCTTGCTAATCTCGATGAAAATGGTATTATTCGTATCGGTTCGGAAGTTAATTCCGGTGATATCCTTGTTGGTAAGGTTACTCCAAAGGGCGAAACAGAACTTACCGCTGAAGAACGTCTCCTCCGTGCTATTTTCGGTGAAAAAGCCCGTGAAGTAAGAGATAACTCCCTTAAAGTTCCACACGGTGCATCTGGTGTCATTGTAGATGTAAAGGTATTCACAAGAGAAAATTGCGACGAATTAAGTGCCGGCGTTAATATGCGTGTTATCTGTTATATCGCACAAAAGAGAAAAATTACCGTCGGCGATAAAATGGCTGGTCGTCATGGTAACAAGGGTGTCGTTTCACGTATTCTCCCTGAAGAAGATATGCCATTCCTTCCGGACGGTACTCCGCTTGACATCGTACTTAACCCTCTCGGCGTTCCGTCACGTATGAATATCGGTCAGGTTCTTGAAGTACACCTCGGTATGGCTTGTAAAGCACTTGGCTGGCATATTATGACACCTGTTTTCGATGGTGCTCATGAAGACGATATCCGTGAATGTTTCAAGGAGGCAAACGCTCACAGTCTTGCTCACAGAAATGATGAATTTGAACTTAATTCCATGGATAAGGTAATAAACCCTAATGCACTTGAATTTACTGAAGATTGTAAGTTTACACTTTATGACGGAAGAACTGGTGAAAAATTCGATAATCGTGTAACTGTCGGTTATATGTATTATCTTAAACTCCACCACCTTGTTGATGATAAAATCCATGCCCGTTCAGTAGGCCCTTACGCTCTCGTAACTCAACAGCCTCTTGGCGGTAAAGCACAATTCGGTGGGCAGCGTTTCGGTGAAATGGAAGTCTGGGCTCTCGAAGCTTATGGTGCTGCTTATACACTTCAGGAAATCCTTACAGTAAAATCTGATGATACTCTTGGTCGTGTAAGCACTTATGAGGCTATTGTAAAAGGTCAGAATGTTCCTTCACCAGGTATTCCGGAAGCATTTAAAGTTCTTATCAAGGAAATGCAGTCCCTTTGTCTCGATGTTAAAGTTCTTGATATCAATCAGGAAGAAATCGACCTTAAACAAAATTTTGACGATGATGACCCAATGCCAGCTCGTGATACTTCTTTCTCCGATGAAAAAACTGACGATAATACAACTTATTCCGATGACGATATAAGAGAAGAAGGATTTACTTTTGATGAGGACGAAAGCAATGAGGATAATTCTGTAGATTATACTGATGACGAATTTTCATTCGATGACGAGGAAGATGATGAACTCGTTATAGATGATGACAATGACCTCTTTGACAGCTTTGACATTGATGACCCCTCCGATGAGGACTAATATTATATCCGTATCATAAATCCGTTTACAGAACTGTCAGAACGGCAGTTCTGTATCCCTTTATTTTGCAGGAGGTAGCAGTTTGGAATTTAATACTTTTGAATCAATAAAAATCGGTCTTGCTTCACCTGAACAAATCAGAAGCTGGTCTTACGGCGTTGTTGAAAGACCCGAAACTATAAATTACAGAACTCAAAAACCAGAACGTGATGGTCTTTTCTGTGAAAGAATCTTTGGCCCAACAAAAGACTGGGAATGCCATTGTGGTAAATTTAAAAAAATACGCTTTAAAGGCAAAGTCTGTGACCGTTGTGGTGTTGAAGTAACACGTGCAAGAGTTCGCCGTGAAAGAATGGGACATATCGAACTCGCAGCACCTGTTTCCCATATATGGTACTTTAAGGGTACACCTTCAAGAATAGGACAGGTTCTTGAAATCTCACAAAAAAGACTTGAAGAAGTACTTTATTTTACCAAGTATATAGTTACTGACCCAGGTAATACCGAACTCTTTAAGAAACAATTGCTTTCTGAAAAGGAATACCTTTCATATCTTGAAAAATATGGCGACGATTTCAAAGCCGAAATGGGTGCAGAAGCTATAAAAAAACTTCTTCAGGAATATGACCCTCAAAGATATGATACCCTTAAAACACGCCTTGTTGATATGGGAAGAATCTATCTTGGAACTAAAAAAATAAATTGTACAAACAAACCTACTGAATGTACTTGCGAAGAATGTATGAAGTTTGCAAGCCTTATCGATGTTGAATGGAAAAATAATATCGAACTGATTGCAGATGACCTTAAAAACGAACTCGCAGGTCTTTCCGCCGGTCAGAAAAAAGTGAAACTCTTGAAAAGACTTCAGATTATTGAGGCTTTCCGTGTTTCCGGCAACAAGCCTGAATGGATGATTCTTGATGCTGTTCCAGTTATTCCACCTGACCTCCGCCCTATGATTATGCTCGACGGCGGACGTTATGCAACTTCTGACCTTAACGACTTATACAGACGTGTTATTAACAGAAATAATCGTCTTAAGAGAATGCTCGAACTCGATGCTCCGGATATTATCGTAAGAAACGAAAAAAGAATGTTACAAGAGGCTGTTGACGCTCTTATAGATAACGGCAGACATGGAAGACCAGTTACAGGCCCTAACAACAGAGCTTTGAAATCACTTTCAGATATGCTTAAAGGTAAACAGGGACGTTTCCGTCAAAACCTCCTTGGTAAACGTGTTGACTATTCAGGACGTTCTGTTATCGTCGTAGGCCCTGAACTTAAAATGTATCAGTGCGGACTTCCTAAGGAAATGGCTCTTGAACTCTTCAAACCATTCGTACTCAAAAGGCTTGTTGATAAAAAAGCTATTGCAAATATAAAAAGTGCAAGAAAACTTATTGACCGTGCAGATAATAAGGTATGGGACGCTCTTGAGGACGTTATCAAAGACCACCCTGTTATGCTTAACCGTGCCCCTACACTTCACCGTCTCGGTATTCAGGCATTTGAACCTATTCTTGTTGAAGGTCGTGCTATAAAACTTCACCCACTTGTTTGTTCAGCTTTCAATGCCGACTTCGATGGTGACCAGATGGCTGTACACCTTCCATTGTCAGCAGAAGCACAGGCAGAAGCACGTTTCCTTATGCTTGCTGCTAATAACCTCCTTAAACCATCTGATGGTAAGCCGGTAGCTGTTCCTTCACAGGATATGGTTCTTGGTTCTTATTACCTCACTATGGATAAACCGGGCGAACTTGGCGAAGGTAAAGTATTCCGTGATGTTGATGAGGCTCTTATGGCTTATCATGAACATGATGTATCACTTCATGCTAAGATTAAAGTTAAGATTACCAAGGATATCGGTGACAAAAAAGTCTCAAAAATTATTGATGCTACTGTCGGCAGGCTCATATTCAATGAAAATATTCCACAGAATCTCGGCTATGTTGACAGAACAAACTCAGATAAACAGTTCGACCTTGAAATCGCTTTCCTTGTTGGAAAGAAACAGCTTTCTGACATAATTGAACGTTGTATAAAAATTCATGGTACAACTACAACTTCTGAAGTTCTTGACAGAATTAAAGCTCTTGGTTATAAATATTCTACAAGAGCTGCTCTCACCGTTGCAGTATGTGATGCTTCAATTCCTCCGGAAAAGAAACAAATCCTTGCAAATGCCGATGCTGAAGTTGAACAGATTACAAATGAATATGAATTTGGTTATATTTCCGCACAGGAAAAAACTAAAAAAATCATCTCTCTTTGGACAAATACTACCGATGAAGTTACAAAGAAACTTAAAGAAAACTTCGACCGCTACAACCCTATCTGGATGATGGCAGACTCTGGAGCGAGAGGTTCTATTTCACAGATTCGTCAGCTTGCAGGTATGCGTGGACTTATCGCCAATACTTCCGGTACAGTTATTGAAATTCCTATCCGTGCAAATTATCGTGAAGGTCTTAACATTCTTGAATACTTTATTGCATCAAGAGGTGCAAGAAAAGGTCTTGCTGATACCGCTCTCCGTACTGCTGACTCTGGTTATCTTACACGTCGTCTTGTTGACGTTTCACAGGACGTTATTATCCGTGAAGAAGATTGTGGTACAACTGAAGGTATTGAAGTTTATGAAATCAAAAACGGTAATGAAATTGTTGAACCATTCATAGAAAGACTTGTCGGCAGATATCTCTCTGAAGACCTTAGAGATGAATCCGGTGAACTTATTGTTTCACGCAATAAACTTATCACTGACAATGATGCAAAGAAGATAATTGATGCAGGCGTTGAAAAAATTAAAATCCGCTCAGTTCTTGAATGCAGAGCAAGAACTGGTGTTTGTGCAAAGTGCTATGGTGCTAACCTCGCAAATAACAATGTGGTTTCTGTTGGTGAGGCTGTTGGTGTAATCGCCGCTCAGTCAATCGGTGAACCTGGTACACAGCTTACTATGAGAACATTCCATACTGGTGGTGTTGCTTCTGCCGATGCTGAAGATATTACTCAGGGTCTCCCACGTGTCGAAGAACTTTTTGAAAGCAGACGTCCTAAGGGTGCAGCTATTCTTTCAAGAATTTCTGGTACAATTCACATTGAGGAAATTAAAACAACTCAGAATATTATTGTTACTAACGAAGAAACAGGCGAAACTGAAAATTATATGATTCCTTACAACCTCAAAGTCAGAGTTTCTGAAGGAGAGAAAATTCAAAAAGGTACTCGTCTTACTGAAGGTAACATTTATCCGGCTGACATTCTTAATATACTTGGTACACAGGCTGTACAAAATTATATTATCAATGAAGTACAGAAAGTTTATCGTTTACAGGGCGTTGATATCAATGATAAACACATTGAAGTCATAGTCAGACAAATGCTCCGTAAAATTAAAGTCGAGGAAACCGGAAGCAGCTATCTCCTCCCTGGTACTCTTATCGACAGAAAAGAAATCGATATCATTAATGGTGAAATTCAGGCACGTATTGATGCTGGTGAATACGACCTTCAGCTTGTTGAAACAAGTCCTGTACTTCAGGGTATTACAAAAGCTTCTTCAAATTCAGACAGCTTTATGGCTGCCGCATCATTCCAGGAAACTACTAAGGCTCTTACCGATGCAGCTATCAGAGGTAAAAGCGATAAACTTCTTGGTCTTAAAGAAAATGTTATTATTGGTAAACTTATCCCAGCTGGTACTGGTATGGATTGTTACAGTCATGTAAAAGTTGTAAAAAACGAATCTTATGTTGAACACAATACAACTCCAATTAATCCAATAGTATAATTTCATATTAAACAAACTGACTTCGTATAAAAAAACGAGGTCAGTTTTTTCACATAGGTTTTGATATATAAAAAAGGAGTGCCGATATTATGAAAATTATTGAAAATATGACTTTCAGTGAAGAACGTGCTTTATATAACAGTAATAATATACTTTTAAAAAACTGTTCATTTGATGGTGCTGAAGACGGAGAAAGTGCTTTGAAAGAAAGCAATAATATTAATATTGAAAATTGCTATTTTAATCTGCGTTATCCTTTCTGGCACAATAAGAATTTAAATATATTCAATTCAGAAATGACAAACTCCTGTCGTGCTGCATTATGGTATTCTTCAAATATTAAAATAGATAACTCACAGCTTCATGGTATAAAAGCATTGCGTGAATGTTCCGATATCAAAATAGATAATTGTAACATTCTTTCACCGGAATTCGGTTGGTTTGTCAAAAATATCATTATGAATAATTGCGTAGTCAAAAGCGAATACTTTATGTTACGTTCATATGGACTCAATTTTAATAAAATAGAATTTTCCGGAAAGTATTCTTTACAATATATAAAAGATTCTGTCTTTGAAAACTGCATTTTTGATACAAAAGATGCTTTCTGGCACGCCGAAAATATAACAGTCCGCAATTGCATAATTAAAGGAGAGTATCTTGCATGGTATTCAAAAAACGTAACGTTTGAAAATTGTAAAATTATTGGCACTCAGCCTTTATGTTACTGCAAAGAACTTAAGCTTATTAATTGCGAAATGATTGATACCGACCTTTGTTTTGAGAAATCAGAAGTAAATGCATATATAACCACGCCTGTTATAAGTATAAAAAACCCATTATCAGGACATATTTCAGTTCCGGAAACAGATAAAATAATAGATGATGATTCAAATGCTGAAATAGAAATCCGTAATCAATCCGGAGGAAAATATAATGAACATAATCGAAATAAATAATCTTGATATTTCTGAACTTATCCCATATACAATAACTTCAGAAATCCAGCTCAAACGCTACTTTGAACCTGAACTTGGACTTTTTATAGCGGAAAGTCCAAAGGTAATAAGACTTGCACTTAAGGCAGGATACGAACCAATCTCTGTACTTGCTGAAAGAAAATGTATAACAGGACAAGCTAAAGATATTATAGAACAATTAAAAAATATAAACATTTATACAGCAGACAGCGATATACTTACTAAAATAACAGGATTTAAACTTACACAAGGTATACTTTGTGCCATGAAAAGAAAACCTTTACCAACTGTCGACGAAATATTAAAAAATGCAAAAAGAATAGCAGTTTTGGAAGATGTCATGAACCAAACAAATATAGGAGCAATAATGCGTTCCGCAACAGCCATGAAAATTCAAGCAGTCCTGCTCACTCCAGCGAGTAGTGACCCTTTATATAGACGTTCATTGCGTGTCAGTATGGGAACAGTATTCAAAATGAACTGGACTTATTTTGAAAACAACAATTATATACAAAAACTTAAAGAATATGGATTTACAACACTTGCGATGGCATTACACGATAATACAGTTGATATAGACAATCCTGTTCTTAAATCCTATGAGAAAACAGCTGTTATACTTGGCACAGAAGGTGAAGGTCTGAAACGGACAACAATAGAATCGTGTGATTATACCGTTAAAATTCCAATGGCAGATGGTGTTGATTCACTTAATGTAGCTGCTGCAAGTGCCGTAGCTTTTTGGGAATTATCAAAAAAATAGTTATTTTATAAGTATTTCCATTTGTTCCCCTATATCTCCTTCCAAATTATATGTCACATTATATACAAGGGAATTATCTTTTTTTTGTGTTTCAATAGTTCTGTCAAGAATTGTAATATCTTCATTTAAAAAATTTTTTTCATAAAGATAGATTTTTTCCATTATTCTCTGAGACAGTTCTTCATCACTGAAAGTAACTTCATTTAATTCAATCTCTGTAATTTTATTTTTAATAATACCTATTGGCAGTTCCTTACCAAATAC
>CAZTUV010000069.1:0-10012 GCA_964616595.1 uncultured Alistipes sp. | reverse complement strand
ATATTATATAACGCTAAAATAAATATTTTATAAGGAGAATCTTATGGATAATAACAATAACTTCAAAGAGTTTCTCAATAATCCATTTACTTTAAGGTTTTTAGAATATTATGAATCAGTTATTTGTCAGTCAGCAAGTACGTTTTCAGCCATAAACGATGAGGCAAAATCCAGAAACTTTAAATTTAAATCTGATGAACTTCGTGAAATAATGGAATATATAAACAAACAAAATTTTGAACTTATACGGGTATTGAAATTAAATGAAATATTACACAGCCTCATTGAGGACAGCGACTACGAAATCATTGATGTTAAAAGATTTCTTAATGTATTTACAGATAAATGTAATTCTATAATTGAAAAACTATGTTATTTTGAGGCATCTAAAGAAATTGAAATGAAAATAAAAGTAAAAAAGAATATTATAAATTATGCAATGCTTGAATTTATACGTTCTTATGCCCTTAAATATGGTGAAAATACAAATTTCAAGATAACTTGCAGATGTCAGAACAATAATGTGATTATTCAAATCTCAGCAGAAACATCTCAAACAATTAATGACTTTCCAAGGAAATCAGAATTCAATATATTTAAAAATCACTTTAATGAAATAAATGAAGTTATATCCGAGAAATCCGGTGCAAATTATGAATATCGCAAAAATCTTATGATAATAACAATTCCTCAGTGTAAAGACGATTTTGTTTCTGTATTCATGAATCGTCAACTTATCAGCAATTATCAGGATTATTCAATTTATTCAGTTATGCTTCAGGATATAAAATAAATCTTTACCATTAACCGGTCTGAAATCTCATCTGTCAACAAAAAGTAACATATCTTTTGAAATTAATTCATTTTATAATCAAATATTATCATTAAAATCGCTTAAAATCGTCACTATCTAAATATTTTCAGTAATATTAAACATAAATTTCTCATTTTTTTGTTGACAATATTCAAAAAAAATTGTATAATAATATTGGACAGTAAATTCTACTGTTGCCTTATCAAAGATTTTTAATGCGGAGATTTATTATGGCTAAAAAATATGAAATTGAAAGAAAATTCCTTGTTAAAATGCCCGATGTGCATACACTTAACGTTAAAAGAAAACTGAATATAATTCAGACTTATCTTGAAAATAACGAAAATAATGTTCAGAGAAGAGTAAGATGTATATCAGAAAACGGAAATATTCGTTATATATATACCGAAAAGGTATTTATAACTGATATTACCCGTAAAGAAACAGAATACGAAATAAATAAAGATGAATATAATCTTCTTATTCGTCAGGCACGTAAAGAATGTTCACCAATCAGCAAAACAAGGTATTGTTTCGATTATCATAGCCAGCTCTTTGAACTCGATGTATATCCATTCTCAAAAAAACTGGCTACTATGGAACTTGAACTTGATTCCGAAAAACAAAATATTTCCTTTCCTGATAATGTAAGTATCTTAAAAGAAATTACCGGAAATCCTGATTATTCAAATATTTCACTTGCCAATGCTGGTGTATTTCCTGAACAATAATAAGAAACGGAGGTTTTTTATATGGCAGAAAAAATTATTCCGATTGACAGTCAGGAACAGCTTGCAGAATTATTCGGACAATTTGACGGGAATGTTTCACGTATCCAAAAAGAATATAATGTAAATATTGTCAGCCGTGATGGTTATATAAAAATAATCGGCGATGACAAAAATATCTCTGAAGCAGAAAAAGCTATTGAAATCCTTATGCAAATGTCCGGAAAAGGTCGGGCATTAAATGAACAAACTGTCCGTTATGTTACATCAATGGTAACTGATGGTGTTTCTGAACAACTTGAAGAACTTAAAGGCGATGGTATTTGTCTTACGTATTCCGGAAAAATTTTAAGGGCAAGGACTGTTGGTCAAAAACGCTATGTCGATATAATAAAAAATAATACGATAGTTCTTGGAATAGGCCCTGCCGGAACAGGAAAAACTTACCTTGCCGTTGCAATGGCTGTTAAAGCTTTTCGTGAACATAAAGTTCATAAAATAATCCTTACCCGTCCGGCTGTTGAAGCAGGCGAAAAACTTGGATTCTTGCCCGGAGATATGCAGGACAAGGTCGACCCTTATCTCAGACCCCTTTATGATGCATTGTTTGATATGTTCGGTGCAGAAAACTTTGCACGATATATGGAAAAAGGTATCATTGAAGTTGCTCCGCTCGCTTACATGAGAGGAAGAACCCTTGACGAGGCATTTATAATTCTTGATGAGGCACAAAATACTACTTCCGAACAAATAAAAATGTTCCTTACACGCCTTGGAAATGAAAGCCGTATGGTAATTACAGGAGATATAACTCAAATCGATTTGCCGGATACAAAAAAATCCGGACTTGTTGAGGCTGTAAAAATACTCCAGGGAATAGATGACATAGCAATTCACAGGTTTACTGAAAAAGATGTGGTGCGTCATAAACTTGTACAGGATATAATAATGGCGTACGAAAAGTATAATGAAGGGAGAATAAAGAATCATGGCTAAATTAAAAGTTTATGTAAAAAACAATCAAACAGAGGTGAAAGTTCCTGTTGGAATAAGATTACTTATAAGAAGATGCTGTCAGGCTGTTCTTGCTACCGAAAAATTCGGTAAAGATGCAGAAGTAAGCGTTTCATTTGTAAGCAACGAGGAAATTAAAAACCTTAACAACATTTATCGAAACAAGGATAGCGTTACAGATGTACTTTCTTTCCCTCTTACAAGCGAAGATGGTACTGTTGAACTTAATCCTGAAACAGGTGCAGTACAACTTGGAGATGTAGTTATTTCTTTGGAGACAGCCGTTAAACAGGCTCAGAACTACGGTCACTCCTTGGAACGTGAAATAGGTTTCCTTACAGTTCATTCAATGCTCCACCTGCTGGGATATGACCACGAAACAAGTCAGCTTGACCAGAGAATCATGCGTGAAAAAGAAGAATCCGTACTTGAAAAACTTGGTATTTCCAGAGATGCTACATTTGTAGTTCAGGAGGACAATAACTGATGTCAAGAACCGCATTTATAACAATCGCCGGCAGAACTAATGCTGGTAAATCCTCATTGCTTAATGCAATAGTGGGCGAAAAAATAGCATCTGTAAGCAGTAAGCCTCAAACTACCAGAACACGTATTACAGGTATCAGAAATATTGATGATGTTCAGCTTGTCTTTTTCGATACCCCCGGACTTCATAAGCCCGTTAATAAACTAAGCGAACACATGATTAATACTGTAAAAGAATCCGTAAGCGATATCGATGCAGTTTTGTTTGTCATGGACTGCACTAAAAAAATCAATGAACATGAACTTAACCTTCTGAAATCGCTTAATAACTCAAGAATGCCTATAATACTTGTACTCAATAAAATAGACCTGCTTAAAAGCATGGACGAACTTGCTCCTGTTATATCTTCACTTACTGAAAAAATTAATTTTCAGGCAGTTATTCCGGTCAGCGTAACACAGGGAAACGGTATTGATATTGTGATAGACGAAATAATAAATCTTTCTGAAGAATCAGTACATTTTTTTCCAGATGATATGATTACAGACCAACCGGAAAAAGTCCTTGCCGGCGAAATGATTAGAGAAAAACTACTTACATTACTCAAAGATGAAGTTCCACATGGAATCGCTGTCGGGGTAGAACAAATGACTGAACGTGATGATAAGGATATCCTTGATATTTCAGCAGTTATATATTGTGAAAAGGAATCCCACAAGGGTATAATTATCGGAAAAGGCGGAACTATGCTTAAAAAGGCATCTACTATGGCAAGACTTGAACTGGAAGATTTCTTTCAAATACAGGTTAACCTTAAATGCTGGGTAAAAGTTAAGGAAGATTGGCGTAACCGTGAAAATTTAATAAGAAGTTTCGGACTTTCTGAAAAATGATAACAGTAAATGGAATCGTCCTTAAAGAAAGAGCAGTTGGCGAAAACGGCAAGTTTATCGATATCCTTACAGCTGAAAACGGTGTCATAGAACTTACTGTTAAAGGTGCAAGAAAAATAGACAGTCAATTTTTAAGTTCAACTCAACTTTTCGCTTATTCAAAGTTTTGCTACACCGAAAGTGGAAAATATCGCTTCCTGAACAGCACAGAACCAATAAGAATTTTCTATAATCTGCGTAATTCATTATCAAAGGTTTCATTAGCCTGTTATTTTGCTGAAATTCTGCGTTACTGTGCCGAACCTCAGCCAAATAATGATATACTTCGTCTTTTTTTGAACACATTGCATTTTCTTGAAAAAGATTTGCGTGATGAAAAAATGCTTAAATCAATATTTGAATTGCGTCTTATGTCCGAAATAGGCTTTATGCCGGATATCGTGGGTTGCCATGTATGTGGAGCTTTTGAACCGGCTGAGGCTTTTTTCAGTGTGAAAGAAGGCTGTTTCTATTGCAAAGAATGTCTTTCAGAAAAATCTTCCGAATTATATAAAATGAATATTTCTGTACTTAGTTCTATAAGACACATACTTCTGACTGACTTTGACAGACTGTTTAATTTCAGAACATCTGATAATACTATGAATACTCTTTCATACATTACAGAAAAATATTTGTTGTTCTGTCTTGAAAGAAATTTCCGGACGCTTGATTTCTATAAATCACTGAAACAATCCTAAAAAGTATTAAACTAATTCGCCACTTGTTTTATTTTCAAACATTTTAACTTTAGAAAAATGGCTTATGTGAAAAACATTATATGCCTGCACAAAAAATTGTGGCATGCAAATGAAACAATCATAATATATAGAAAATTCTGATATAAAATGTACTATTTTGACAATCCTTGGACATCAAAATTCTTGCATTTGTTTCTTGCCTGTTTTTCATGAAAAATTAATGATTTTTGCGTTGATTAAGTGGTGAACCCAGAAAAGAAATTTCCGGACGCTTGATTTCTATAAATCAATGAAATAAATATCTTAAAAGGTAATATATATGAATAAATATCTGAGAACTCTTGAACTTGATAAAATTCTTGAAATGCTTGCTGACCTTACTTCAAATGAAAAATCAAGAAGCATGGCTTTGGCAATAAAACCAGACAATGATTTGGAACGTGTACGCTATGAATGTCTTAAAACTTCACAGGCATTTAATTTATCTGTACAATTCGGCACACCACCATTCAGTAACTTTAAGGATATTACAACAGTTGCAATGCGTGCAAAATCCGGAGCAATTATTTCATTACGTGACCTGCTCGACATTGCTGCAATGCTCAGACAAATAAAAAGCCTTTCTGATTGGTATGGTCATTGTGAAAATATCGAAACTGAATTAAGTTATTTATTTTCAAGACTATCTCCAAACGACTGGTTACTCGAAAAACTTGAACGTTCCATTATTTCGGAAAACGAAATTGCAGACTCGGCAAGTCCTGAACTCGCATCAATTCGCCGTAAAATCAATCGTGCCGGAATGCAATTAAGAGAAACTCTTGATAAAATGGTTAAAAATAAAACCACTCAACAATATCTTCAGGAAAATACTGTTACAATACGTGACGGACGTTTTGTGCTTCCTGTAAAATCTGAATACAGAGGACAAGTAAGCGGACTTATTCATGATACTTCCACAACAGGACAAACGATTTTTATCGAACCTATGGCAATCGTTGAAGCTAATAATGATATACGTATTCTGGAGGGTAAAGAACAAGAAGAAATCGAACGCATTATACAGGAATTATGTCACGAATGCGGTAATTATGCAGATATTCTTTGTGAAAGCTATAAAATATGTACTGAACTTAATCTGTATTTTGCAAAATCCGCTCTTGCTGCAAAACTTAAATGTTCACTTCCTGTTATAACCAATGACGGTAAAATGAATCTTAAAAAAGCCCGCCACCCTCTTATTGACTATAAAAAAGCTGTTCCAATAAACATAAACCTTGGCAATGAATACAGTACTCTTATAATAACAGGGCCTAATACTGGCGGTAAAACAGTCGCATTAAAAACAGCCGGACTCCTTAGTGCGATGACTATGTGTGGTTTGCTTATTCCTGTTGCCGACGGAAGTAGTATATCAATCTTTAAAAATATACTGGCAGATATTGGCGACAGTCAAAGCATTGAACAAAATTTATCTACATTTTCAGCACATACTAACAAGGTTATAGAAATAATCAATATTGCTGATGAAAATTCCCTTGTTTTACTTGACGAACTCGGCTCGGGAACTGACCCCGTTGAAGGTGCTGGACTCGCTGTTGCAGTTATAAAACACCTTATGTCCTCCGGTGCAAAAATTATGGTTACTACTCATTATCAGGAACTAAAATTGTTCGCAATTAATAGTCCTGATGTAGAAAATGCTTCATGCGAATTCGATATTGCAACACTTAAACCAACATATCGCTTAATAGTCGGTTCTGTCGGTAAATCAAACGCTTTTGCAATTTCGGAAAGCCTTGGTATGCCGTCGGATATAATTGAAGAGGCAAAGTCACAAGTGAGTGAGGCGGACAGCCGTCTGGAGGACGTTATAGGAAAACTTGAGGCAACCCGAATTGAACTTGAAAAACAAAAAGATGATATTTCACGCTTAAGGGCAGAAATTGCTGAACATGAAAAGACTATCCGTGAAGAACGTGAATCAATTGAAAAATCTAAAGCAGAAGAACTCGAAAAAGCACGCTTAAGAGCAATGACTATTATCGAACAGACTAAAGCTGAATCTAATGAACTTATTTCTGAACTTGAACAGCTTAAAAAAGAAAAAGATAAAAAGAATTTCGGAGATAACGTTTCAGGAGCAAAAGCAAGGTCTAAACAAAGTTTCAATAAAATGTACGATACCGCTAATCCAATTGATGTCCGTGACCCTAATGCCGGCTATGTACTTCCACGCAAACTTAAACGTGGTGATACTGTATATGTGGTTGATTTACAAAGAAAAGGCATCGTTTCCGGCGAACCAGACGGCAGTGATTTTGTTTTTGTCCAAATGGGAGTTATGAAAACTAAAATGAACGTTTCACGTCTCAGACTTGAAGAACCTGAAAAAGTTACTTACAAAAACAAATCTGCACGACGTACCGGAAAAGTCGGAGTCAAAGTAGAACGCCGTGGCAGTATGGAGCTTGATATCCGTGGCTGTGCTTGCGATGACGGAATCTATCAGCTTGATTCATTTATTGACAGGGCTGTTATGTCAAATATATCTATGGTAACTATTATTCACGGAAAAGGTACTGGCGTGTTAAGAAAGGCTGTTCAAAACCGCCTTAAATCTCACCCGTCAGTAAAAAGCTATCGCTCAGGAGTTTATGGCGAAGGAGAAGATGGCGTTACTATTGCCGAACTTAAATAATTTTATGTTTAAATTGTTAAAACAAAAAATTTCAATTAAGACTTGACAAAATTATTTAGATATGATAAAATATTACAAGATTGCAGCAGAAACTTTGGTTTCATGTACCTTGAATCCTTTGGATATCGGTATTAAGCAAGATTTTTTTAGCCAGCAATGTTAAAGTTGCATTATTGATTGGGCTCTGCCAATAAATTTTTATAAGTTTTCGTCAGCTTGTGAAAGGTCAATAAGAGTAGTAAAAGGTATCTTTGCTTATATAGACTCTGAAACCATTATGAAGTTATAATGCATTTATATGTATTTTCATGCACATACGGGTTGATGAAACCTGCGTGTGCATTTTATTTTATGAGGTGATTTCATGGAAAATAAATTAAAGCTTTATGGTTTCAATAATCTTACAAAATCGCTTAGTTTCAATATATATGATGTCTGTTATGCTAAAACTCCTAAAGCTCAGCTTGACTATATAGCATATGTTGATGAAGTGTATAATTCGGAAAGAATAACCGAAATAATGACCAATCTTACAACAATGATTGGTGCTAAAGTCCTTAGCATATCCAGACAGGATTATGACCCACAAGGTGCATCAGCAACTTTTCTTATATCTGATGATACAATGATTCCGGCAGGTAGTAACGAAATCGTCGCACATCTTGATAAAAGTCATGTTACTGTACATACATATCCGGAATATCACCCGGACACAAATATAGCTACTTTCCGTGTCGATATTGATGTGGCAACATGTGGGAAAATAACTCCCCTTACTGCTCTTGACTACTTAATAGGAAGTTTCGATTCAGATATAATTACTATGGATTACAGAGTACGTGGATTCACCAGAAATGTCAGTGGTGAAAAACTCTTCATAGACCATCATATAACATCTATTCAGGATTATATTGACAGTTCAGTTCTGGATAGATATGATGCTGTGGATATTAATGTCTATCAGGCAAATATGTTCCATACTAAAATGCTTATCAAGGAAATAGAATTACAAAATTATTTGTTTAACACTGATGTTCGTGAACTTTCCCCACGGAATCGTCTTGAAATAACAAACAGCCTTAGAAAAGAAATGATTGAAATTTTTAGCGGAAGGAATGTGTTTGAAAATGGAACTTTCACAGATTAATGCACCTATTTATGAGGCACTCAGAAAATTAAGGCGTATGCGTGTAGTGCCTTTTGATGTACCAGGTCATAAACGTGGCCGTGGAAATATGGAACTTACCGAATTTTTAGGTGAAGATTGTTTAAGCGTTGATGTCAATTCAATGAAACCTCTTGATAATCTTTGCCACCCTGTCTCAGCAATTAAAGACGCTGAAATGCTTGCGGCACAGGCATTCGGAGCAACAAACGCTTTTTTCATGGTGGGAGGTACTACTTCAGCAGTTCAAAGTATGATTATGTATGCCTGCAAAAGCGGAGATAAAATAATTATGCCCCGAAACGTTCACAGAAGTGCAATAAATGCTCTTATCCTTTGTGATGCTGTTCCGGTTTATGTTAATCCTGATGTGAATAATCAACTTGGTATAGCCCTTGGAATGTCAATCGAACAAGTTGAACAAGCTATTAAAGAAAATCCTGATGCTAAAGCAATAATGGTTAATAATCCTACATATTATGGAATATGTTCAGATTTAAAAAGGATAACGGAAATCGCTCATGCTCACAATATGCTAGTTCTTGTTGATGAGGCTCATGGAACACATTTTTACTTTGGTGAAAACTTCCCAATAACCGCTATGAAAGCCGGTGCAGATATTGCATCTGTAAGTATGCACAAATCAGGAGGAAGCCTTACACAGAGTTCATTTCTGCTTATGGGCGAAAAAATTAATTCTGACTATATGCGTCAGATTATTAATCTTACTCAAACTACCAGTGCATCGTATTTACTTCTGTCAAGTCTTGATATTTCACGTAAAAGGCTCGCTCTCAGCGGACGTGAAATTTTTGCGGAAACAGTCGAAATGGCAGAATATGCACGTTCTGAAATAAACGCAATAGGTGGTTATTATGCTTATTCAAAGGAACTTATCAATGGTAATAGTATATATGACTTCGATGTGTCAAAACTTTCTGTATACACCTTGCCAGTAGGACTCGCCGGCATTGAAGTTTATGACCTGCTCCGTGATGAATACGATATCCAAATAGAATTCGGCGATATTGGAAACATATTGGCATATATTTCCGTTGGTGACAGAAAACGTGATATTGAACGTTTGATAAGTGCAATGTCAGAAATAAAAAGACGTTTCGGCAAATCGGGAGCAGGAATGCTGACACAGGAATATATAACTCCCATAGTTGCCGAAACTCCACGTAAAGCTTTTTATGCTGATAAAGTATCACTACCACTTGAAAAGTCTGTTGGTCGTGTATGTAGTGAGTTTGTAATGTGCTACCCTCCAGGAATTCCGATTCTTGCCCCTGGTGAACTTATAACAGATGAAATAATAGAATATATAAAATATGCTAAAGACAAAGGCTGTTCAATGACAGGTACAGAAGATATTAATATTGAATATCTGAACGTAATAATATAATAGTTTCTATGAATAATCTTAAAATTTTTACACTGATTGTTTTGCTGGACATTGTTATGATA
>CAZTUV010000068.1:0-10161 GCA_964616595.1 uncultured Alistipes sp. | reverse complement strand
ATATTATATCGCTTTAAACAGTAAAAGTCAAGCATTATTGAAATATCATCAAAAGGTTTTCTGAACTTGCTACTTAGTTAACACAAGAATTATTAAATTTTCATGAAAAACAGCCAAAATGTAATGCCAGAACTTTGATATTCAGGAACTGCTAAAGTACATTTTGTAGTGTTATTAAACTATATCATCAAAAGGTGCTGGGGAATTTATATTAATTTTGTTAAGATAAGAAAGGGGTGAGGTTTCTGGAAAATTAAACTTAAGTGAGCAGGCACACAACGCTTGTCTGAAAACTCCATAACGTTTGTTGGCTGAAATGTTACCATATTTCCCATCACCTAAAATTGGGGCGTTTATATGAGAAAGATGAGCTCTTATTTGATGAGTACGACCAGTAAACAAAGTTACTTCAACAAGTGTAAGTCCCTTTTTTTGTTTAAGTATTTTATAACCTGTTTTTATTTCTTTGAAATCTTTTTCTGGAGTATCAGAAATTCTGACAATGTTTCTTGTTTCATCTTTTTTATGATAGGCAGTAAGTATATCTTCATTATTGGGTGGGGCTGAAACTGTTATACAATGATATATCTTATGAATCGAACCATTTCGTATAGATTCATTAAGTTCACGGAGGGCAGTGGCGTTTTTAGCTGAGATTACCAAACCACTTGTATTTCTGTCCAATCTGCTGCATAGTGCCGGAGCAAATGAACTTTCCATTTCCGGTATATATTGATTTTTATTGTATAAATAATGTTTTATGCGATTTATGAGAGTATCAGAAGTATTTGTTCCATTTGAATGCGAATCAAGTCCCACAGGTTTAAATACTATAAGAATATTGTCGTCCTCAAAAATTATATTAATTTCGTCTGAAACTTTTAAGAAACTCATATCATGCTTTTTTTCTGTGGATAATTCTTGTTTAACATATACTGTAACGGTATCATTTGTTTGCAAAAGTGCAGAAATATCACATTTTTTTCCATTTATTTTTATGTCTTTTTTGCGGAAAAGCTTATATATCATACTTTTAGGAAGGTCTGGAAGTGCTTTTGTTATGAATTTGTCTATACGTTGACCGCTGTCATTTTCGTTTACTATAAATTTAACCATTGGATTTTCCCTTTCTTTTAATAAGGATTATTGATAATTACTAAATTATTTCAATGAAATTCGTCACAATAACCAAATGTTCAATTGCGGAATCTTTTTTTGTTATTGGTATTGCAATTATGATGAAAATATGATATAATGTTACAAAAAGGTTACACAATAATTGGCTGCACCAATATTAAGGGTACGGCTTTATTATTTGTTATGACGAAAGGATTGATTGAAATGAAGTTTTGTAAAAAGGTTCTTTCGGCTGTTATGTCATGTGCGATGATTGGAGTAACCGTTACTCAGGGAACTATTTCAACATTCGCTGATGATATTGCTGAAGAAACCTCCACCCAAGTATATGATACCACAGAATCTGACGAAAGTAAAGTGATATCAACAACTACAACAGAATCTTTTACTACTACTTGCCAGACTACAACTGCAATACAAACAACTACTACTGTTTCTGAAACAACAACCACTGTTACACAAACTACCGAATTGCCATTTAATGTATTTGATATCTATAATGCTCATATGGGCTATACTACTACAACAGCTGTTACATCAGTCGAACTTGACCAGTCGTTGGTTGAAAGGCAGTCAAGAGGAATTGACGTTTCAATGTGGCAGTCAACTATCGATTGGAAAGCTGTAAAAGACAGTGGGGTAGAATTTGCAATTATGCGTGCAGGCTATGGACGACTTCTTTCACAAAAAGACCCTACTTTTGATTATAATATGGAACAGGCACAGGCTAATGGTATTGCATGTGGTGCTTATTGGTATAGCTATGCAACTGATGTTGAAGGAGCAATAGCGGAAGCTGAAGTTTGTTATGAAGTTATAAAAGATTATGATTTTACATATCCTGTGTATTTTGATATTGAAGACCCTTCACAATCTAATCTCAGTACAGCACAGATTTCGGCAATTACTGAGGCTTTCTGTTCGGCTCTGACTGCTAAAGGCTATCGTGTGGGAATTTATAGTTATACTACATTCCTTAAAACAAAAATATATTCTGAAGTTCTTGATAAATATGATGTATGGGTTGCAAATTTTGATGTTTCTGCACCGTCTTATAGTGGTAATTATGAAATGTGGCAATATACTGCAAGTGGATACGTTGATGGAATTAATGGTGAAGTTGACCTTGATGTTTCATATGTGAATTATCCTTATTTAAAATCTCCGGAAACATATGTTGATACTCCAGCTACTTCTTTTGATTGCGGTATTAAGGAAATAACTTCAACTACAACTGCTACTAATTATCTCTATAAGGGAATAGATGTTTCAGAATGGCAGGGAGAAATTGATTGGGATACTGTAAAAAATTCCGGTCAGGTAGATTATGCTATTGTACGTGCAGGTTATGGAAAAAATGTTGAACAAGAGGACAAGTATTTTGACTATAATGTGACTACTGCTCAAAGTCTTGATATTGATTGTGGTGCTTATTGGTATAGTTATGCTCAAAGTCCTGAAGATGCTGTATTGGAAGCTAAAGCTTTTTGCGAAATTATAAAAGGCTATAAATTTGAATACCCTGTATATTTTGATATTGAAGATTCATGCTTTGATAATATGACTATGTCCGAAATAAATGCTATTACAGAAGCTTTTTGTTCATATATGGAAGAACAAGGATATTGTTGCGGTGTTACAAGTTATTCACTTTTCCTGAAAAATAAACTGGGCGTATCTTTCCTTAATAAATACGCTGTGTGGATTGCTCATTATGGAGTGAAAAAACCAAGCTATGGCGGCTATTATGGAATGTGGCAATATACTTGTGAGGGAACAGTAGATGGTATAAATGGTAATCTTGACCTTGATTACGCTTATATCGACTATCCTGCACTGATGATTGAATGTCATCGAAATGGTTATTAAATATTGAAAATAATATGCATATCGTTTTTTAGCGGTATGCATATTTTACTCAGAAAGGAAGTTACTTATGGTAGAGTTTATTACAGGTCAGGCAGGAAGCGGAAAAACTACTATTATGTTTGAAAAAATAAAAAACAATTCCGGTAATCAGCTTATAATTGTTCCGGAACAGTTTTCATATGAATTTGATAAAAAATTGTATTTTTTTCTTGGTGCTAAAAGATTCAATACACTTCGTTCGTTGACATTTACCAGCCTTGCAAGGCAACTTTTTCAGCTTTACGGTGAATGTAGAAAAGGTGAGTATGCGGACGATTATGACAGAATGATTCTTATATATCAAGCTATTTCTTTAGCACAAAGCAAGCCGGACGCATTGAATTATTTTCGTCGTCAAAGCACATATAATGGCTTTGCGGAGGAAGTCCTTGACCTTATAAATGATATGAAACGTTCTGGCATTTCCCCGCAGAATCTTATCGAAAAATCTGAGTTGCTTGATAAACGTCTTATGGATAAAACAAATGATATTGCCGGAATATATATGGAATACGACAGATTTATGAAAGAATATGGTTTTAAGGATAATCTTGATAATATTATTCAGGCATCGAAAACCGCTAACCGTGAAAACTTTTTTAGCGGCATGAACATATATATTGATGAATTTGAAAGTTTTAACGGTGACCAGCTTGAAATGATTAAAGTTATGATTTCATCTGCTGAAAATGTCTATATAACATTGCGTACAGATGATGTCAATGCTGGAGAATATTCACTTTTTGATACTGTAAACAGAACTTATCGAACTATAAAACGTTTTTGTAAAGAACTTAATGTTGAATATAGTAATGTTAAATGCGAAAAAAGTTGGCGTTTTGTTTATTCTGACCTTGAATATTTAAGTAAACATATTATGAGAAATGTTTGTTATAATCCTTCAGATGCCCCTGAACCTGACCATATAAGGATTTTTGAATCTAAAGATATGTATGGAGAAGTTGAATATGTATGTTCAACTATAAAACATCTTATATATGAAAATCCGGATTTAAAGTATCGTGATTTTGCAATTATATCTAATAATATTGAAGATTATGCAGATATTCTTAAAGAGAATTTCAGAAGATGTGAGATACCGTATTTTATGAGTATGTCTAAATCAGTAACACATACATCAATAATGGTATTTTTTACTTCATTACTTGATTTGCTTATAGTTAAAAAAATTAAATCCGAATATATATTTCGTTTTATGAAATGTGGAATACTTGATATTTCGTTGACAGATATTGCACTTTTAGAAAATTATTGCTATAAATGGAATATTGACGGCAATAGTTGGAATGAACCTTTTACAGCGGAAGATGATAATCTGGAACTGTTGGAAAATATACGTCAGTCTATAATTAATCCGCTTATTGATTTGAAAAAAAAGCTTTCTGAAAAGAATACAGTTATTAACATATGCAGAATGATTTATGATTACCTTGTAAATAGTGGTGCTGAAACAAGTATATCACGCATTATGAGTGAATTGATACGTCTTGACAGGGATTATGACGCTTCCGAACTTAAAAGATTATGGGCTTGTATAATTGATATTCTTGATAGTGTCGCCGGAGTTCTTGGTGACAGAATAATAACATTTCCTGAAGTTGCACGAATAATAAAATCAATGATTGGCAAACTTGAATATTCTGTACCACCACAGACTCTCGATTCAGTAATAGCAACATCTGCACGTACTGCAAGACTTTCATCTCCTAAGGTGGTATTTGCGATTGGTTCAAATGATGGCGATTTCCCGAATCAGGTCACTATGCATGGTGTTTTTTCTGAAACAGATAAACAAAAGCTTTCGGATAATGGCATAGAAATATCACGTTCTCTATTGGATATAATTTCATCAGAAAGACTTGTTGTATATAAAGCTTTATCATCGGCTTCTGAAAAACTTTTTATAACATATTCGCTTTCAGACCTTTCCGGAAATACCAAGTATCCTGCTCAGGTAGTAGATAATATAATTAAGATGTTTGGTAACGATAAAATTTTACTTACAAGGAATAATATTTCACTTGATTATTATGCGGTTACACTTCATGCGGCTTTCTATCACTATATGCAGAATATAAATGAAAATAATAAATATACTTCATCAATAAAAAAAGTTCTGATGAATGAATCAGATTACAAAAGACGTATTGAATATGTTACAAAACGTTCAGAATATCGTCAGAATTATACTGTAAGTACTGATATTATGAAAAAATTAAAATCTTTTGAACCTTTAAGATTATCAGCAACAGGAATAGAAGAATATAATCAATGTCATTTTAAATATTTTTGCGAAAAGTTTCTTGATATTAAAAAACCTGAAAAAATAGAACTTGATAACAGAATTTCCGGAGATATTGTACATGAATGTTTTTCAGGTGTTCTTAGAAATACAAACAAGGAAACATTCATAACAATGTCTTGTGAAGAACTCAGGGAACGTATAAATAATTGTGCTGAAAATTACCGGAATGAAAAATTAGCAGGAGATTTTAGTAAAAATGCAAGTTTTGATTTTATTTTTCAGAAGATTGTAGAAGGACTTTTGATAGTATTTATTCATCTTCAGCAGGAACTTATGGTATCAAGTTTTACGCCGGTGGCATTTGAAGTCGAACTTGAACGTGGTTATTCTTTATACCTTAATTATAAAGGTGGAAGGCTTTGTTTTGGAGGTAAAATTGACCGTGCTGATATCTGCAAAATAGGCGATAAAAAATATCTTAGAATTATCGATTATAAAAGTAGCAGGAAACTTATTAATCCTGAAAATCTTGCTGGTGGTATAAATTTGCAAATGTTATTGTATCTTTTTGTGGCAACACAGAAAAATGGGATTTTTAGTGATTGTATACCGGCAGGTGTTTTATATTCTCCAATTTACCCAGATGATAGTAAGACAAATATAAATTCTGCTCTTAAATCAACAGGTCTTATATTGGGTCAGCGTGAAGTTCTTGATGCTATGGAAAACGGTGTTAAAGGCGAATTCATACCTGTAAACTTCGTGAAACCTACAAAAACAAATCCTTATGGAATAGGTAAAAATAGTATGTGCATAGATTTTAATGGCATGGAATGGATAAAAAAATATATATATGGAAAATTGAGAGAAATGGCTGAATCGCTTCTGTCTGGAAATGTAGATGCTGTTCCGCAATGTATAGGAAATACAGTACCATGTGATTATTGTGATTATGTTAATATATGTGATAATTCGATGCTTACAAGATATCGTACTCCAGATGTGGAAGTAATTAATAAGATTTCTGAAATAATGGAAAATCGTCTGGAAGAAACGGAGGAAAATTGAAATGCAGTGGACTACTAATCAGAAAAACGCAATTGATGCCAAAGGTTCATCTGTTATAGTATCGGCAGCGGCAGGAAGCGGAAAAACAGCTGTTCTTACAGAAAGGCTTATAAGTCTTATTGCTGACCCCGATTCCGGAGTAAGAGCCGATAGAATGATTATCGTTACATTTACAAATGATGCGGCATCTGAATTGAAAAAACGTCTGGACAGAAAAATCCGTGACCTTATAAATGAAAATCCTCTTAATTCGCATCTTGCAAAACAACAAATACTTTTGCAAAGTGCAAAGATTTCAACTATAAATTCATTCTGTTTTGAACTTATAAGAGATAATATTTCAGACCAGGGTATAACTTCTGGTTTTGGTATCCTTGATGAAACTGATGACAAAGTTATTAAAGTTCAGGCAATGGACGAACTTATAGAATATTATAGCAAAAATGAACGTGATAAACTTTCATTTATGTATGATAATTTTTGCATCAGGGGTATAAGAAGGCTGACAGATGTTATATCAGAAACAGATAAATTTTTGTCATCTGTCGCATTTCGTAATGCGTGGCTCGATACAGCTGTTGAAGAATATAAGAAAGATTTCACTGATTCAATATATTATAGTCTTTTGATAAAAAATTGTTCTGAAAAGCTTGAAACAGCATATGCTTTGGCTAAGGAATGTTCAGATATGGCAGAAGATATGTTTTATGGGGTTACAGATGATAAACAATATATAAAAACTATTGAACAATCCTCTAAAGAATGTAAAATTATTAAAAATCTTTATGATGTATTTTTAAATAATCGTATCTTGAACGAAAAAGAAATTAGTAATATTAAGTTTGATAAACTTGTTACTACCGGTAAGTCTGATTACGATAAAGCAATAAGGGAAATATTTAAAAACAAACGTGATACTTACAAGGAAATTATTAAAGAAGTCATTCAGTTAAATGACAATGCTGAATATAATTATAAAATTTCTGCTGAAGTAACGGAGATTCTTTCTGAAATGGTAAAAAAATATCAGTCTATCATATGGGATAAAAAATGCAGTAAGAATTCTATAAGCTTTGATGACGGAGAAAGGCTTGCATTGGAACTTCTTGCAACAATAGATAATAATGGTTGCATAGTTCAGTCGGAAACAGCTTTAAAAACTGCTGAATTTTATGATATAATCATGATTGATGAATATCAGGATTCAAATAATAAGCAGGATATGATATTTAAGCTTATTTCTAAAAATTATCATATTGATGAAAACGGCAATCATATATATGGTAATAATGTTTTTCTGGTTGGTGATGTGAAACAGTCAATATATCGTTTCAGACTTGCCAATCCTAAAAATTTTATATCAACGCTTAAACATTCGGAAAAGTATACTTTGGATAATGATTGTCCAAATAAAAAAATTTTTCTTAATCAGAATTTCAGAAGTTCACCGGAGGTCATAGATTTTGTTAATTATGTTTTTGGCAATATTATGTCTGAAAAATGTGGCGATATAGATTATAATGATGACGAAAAGCTTTATTTTGGTGCAAAAGCATATTCAGGCGGTAGAGATTTTAACAGATTGACACATATATCATTTATAAATGATAATTCTGTTTATGATGACGAACAATCAAATACTTTGCGTAAAAAAAATATTAAAGAAAAACCTAATATTGAAGCAATGTTTACCGCAAGAAAAATTTTTGAAATGATTAAGAATGGTGAAGAGGTACTTTTGGAAAACGGCGAAAAACGTAAATGTGTACCATCAGATTTTTGTATACTTGTGCGTAATAATGATTTTATAAATAAGTATGCAGACGAACTTGAAAAATTTGGTATTCCGGCAAGAACACATGAAGATTCAGGATACCTTAAATCACGTGAAATCGCTATACTTATTGATTTGCTGAGAATTATAAGCAATCCGTTACTTGATGTTTCCATGACAGCTGTAATGACTTCTCCAATGTATATGTTTGATATATCCGAAATAGCTTTTATAAAGTCTTTTGATAGGGAAAAGCCTTTGTTTACAGTTATGCTTGGAATAGTCAATGGAGAATATGAAAATTGTGATATTTCTTTTGTTCAGAGATGCAGGGGATTTCTCGATTCAATTGAAGGATTTCGTCTTGATTCAATAACAATGACTATCGGAGAACTTATTGGAAAAATTTATGATACTACTGATTTTATTTCTGTAATGCAACTATATAACGATGGTGAAAAAAAACGTGCCAATCTTCGTACCCTTATACAACATGCAAAGAATTATGAAAAATTATCATCGGTTGAGGGTCTTAGTGGTTTGAATGGTTTTCTGCGTCACATTGACAGAGTTCTTGAAAATGACGACTACAAACAAGGTAAAGTTTTAACAACATCAGGTGATTATGTTTCAATAATGACGCTTCATGGTTCAAAAGGACTGGAATTTACATTTGTATTTATGGCTGAAAATTCTGTGAATTTCAAATATGATTACAAAACGGTTGTATGTTCACCGGACGGCAGAATAGGATATATGTTGTATGATAATAAAATCGCTAAAAAATACAATACTTTTCAAAGGGAAATGATAATAAATGAAGGTAAAAAAGATACTTTGAGTGAAGCAATGCGTCTGATGTATGTTGGATTTACAAGAGCTAAACAGAAACTTTTTATAAATCTTAAATCTAATAATGATATTATATCAAAGTCTGTATTTAAATATGCCAAACAATATGCGTTTAATGATGGAAATATAACTGATATAGCATCTCAAGCCGATAGTTTCAGTGCATGGATATGGTTTTGTCTGATGAAACATAGCGAGTTTAAAGAAATTGCAGAACATTTTGGAATATCTATGAACAATTCAGAAAACTTATTTAAAGAAAAAATATTTGAATATGAATTTTGTGACAATGTTGCCGAACATAAAATTGAATTACAGCCAGAAGATAAGGAGGAAGAACCAGATAATATATTATATAAAAAAATGAGTGATATCATATATAGTGATTACGATAATAGTTTGTCACAAATACCATCAAAACTTAGTGTTACACAGATTACAAAGAAGTTTAAAGAAAACGAACAATTTGACTTTAAATTAAAACGTCCGTCATTTGTTATCGAAAACGGTAGTATGACCGGTGCTGAACGTGGTACAGCCATACATACATTTTTTCAGTATTGTGATTTTGCTAAAGCTATGGAAAACCCTGTTGATGAGATTAATAACGTTATGAACAGAGGGTATATAAGTTCGATTCAGGCTGAAAGTATTGTTACCGAAAAGATTACAGCATTTTTTGAAAGCGATTTATATAAACGCATTGAAAAAGCTGATAAAGTTTGGCGTGAACACAAGTTTATGGTTGCAGTTTCAGAACTTGATATTAATAATAATGTAATGGATAAATTCAAAAAATCAGATGGAATGATAAAAGGTATTATTGACCTTATGTTTGAAGAAGAAAATAAAATTATTATTGTTGATTATAAATCTGACAAGGGAGTTTCTGAAAAATATCTGGCAGAACGTTATCAGATGCAGATACAGATTTATAAATCGGCAGTAGAACTTACTACTGGAAAAATCGTTAAAGAGGCATACCTATATTCTATTGAAAAAGAAAAATCCATACCAATAAGTATATAAAAACATCAAAGCCGTTCCATTATTTATGGAGCGGCTCAGTCTGTTGAAAAAGATCCAGTATAAATCTGGACTTTTTTTTTATATAATATGGTAAAATAAAGAAGGCGGTGATAATATGCTGAAAACG
>CAZTUV010000067.1:0-10177 GCA_964616595.1 uncultured Alistipes sp. | reverse complement strand
AATTAACAGAGCGTTGAAATTCAGTCATCAGGAATTTCTATATCAATGTCCTGATTGTCCGTTGAAATGTTATAATTGCTTTCTGTGCTGACTGGAATTATTCCATCTTTTTTCCAGGAAACCGATGGAAAGAAATATTCATAATCCTTCATAAGAGGGTCAGAAATTGGTATTTGATTCATATTATCACCTTCCGGAATTATTATTGACCTATTTGGCTGATAATATTTGTGGCAAAAAATTACAATTATTCTCTTGATTTTTTTGGTGAAATATGATAAAATAAATTATGCTAAATAAGGAGTGATTTTTCTGATGAATGATTTTAAAGATGACGAATATTTCAGTAATGAGGAAGTTCAGGAACTTATGGCGGATATTGCAGATGAGTTTCTGAATAACAAGGAAGAAAATAATTATGAAATGATAAGTCTTGTCAATGAAGATGGTGAAGAAGAAAATTTTAAGGTGCTTGGAATTGTTGAGTATCAGGAAAAAAATTATATAGTTCTTATGCCGGTCGATAAGAATACTACTGTTATTTTGGAACTTGTACCTGATGATGAAAATCAATGCTGTACTTTTGCTCCCGTTAGTGAGGATTTGCTTTATAAGGTCTTTGACAGGTTCAGGGAAGAACACGCCGATGAATTTCAATTTCAGTAAAGGAGATTAAAAATGAGTGATTTTGAAGAAAAAAATGAATTCGATGAGGAAAATGAAAACTATATAACTCTTACAGATGATGATGGCAATGATGTTTCATTTGAGGTTATCGGTGAAGTAGAGTATCAGGAACGCTATTTTGCAATACTTATTCCTTTTGATGAAGAAGATGAGGGAGTGGTGATTCTTGAAATTGTACCATCAGATAATGAAGAAATGGGAGAGTTCCTTTCAATTGATGACGATAAGCTTTTAAATGATGTTTTTGAAAAGTTTAAGTCTGAATATGAAGGAGAATACGAATTTGAATAAAAATAATCCCCTGCCGGTTAGCACGACGGGGGATTTATATTTATACTGATGAGTCTTTTAATTTTTAATTAAACACAGCCCTGAGCCTTCATAGCTTCAGCAACTTTAAGGAAACCTGCAATATTAGCACCAGCCATATAGTTGCCTTCCATACCGAATTCCTTAGCAGCACTGCTACAAGCATTGAAAATATTAACCATGATGCCTTTAAGCTTAGCATCAACTTCTTCAAATGACCAGGAAAGTCTTTCACTGTTCTGGCTCATTTCGAGACCTGAAGTAGCAACACCACCAGCATTTGCAGCCTTAGCAGGACCATAGAGGAGACCATTGGAAAGATAAACTTCAATAGCTTCAGGAGTTGAAGGCATATTAGCACCTTCAGAAACGACCTTACAACCATTGTTTACAAGAATCTGTGCAGATTCGCCATTGATTTCGTTCTGAGTAGCACAAGGGAGAGCAATATCACATTTAACTTCCCAAATCTTGGAACAGCCTTCTGTGTAAGTAACATTTTTATGTGAAGTTCTTTCAGCATATTCCTTGATACGTCCACGTTCAACTTCCTTAATCTGTTTAACGAGGTCGAGTTCGATTCCGTCTGGGTCGTAAACATAACCATTGGAATCAGAAAGTGTAACGACTTTTGCACCAAGTTCAGTAGCCTTTTCGGTAGCATAGATAGCAACGTTACCAGAACCGGAGATTACAACAGTTTTACCTTCAAAGCTTGTACCATTAGCTTTAAGCATTTCGTTTGTAAAGTAGCAAAGGCCATAACCAGTAGCTTCAGTTCTTGCAAGTGAACCACCGTATGTAAGACCCTTACCTGTGAGAACGCCAACGAATTCATTTCTGATTCTCTTGTACTGACCGAACATATAGCCGATTTCACGAGCACCTGTACCGATATCACCAGCAGGAACGTCTGTATCAGCACCAATATATTTACAAAGTTCTGTCATGAAACTCTGACAGAAACGCATAATTTCTCCGTCGCTCTTACCTTTAGGGTCAAAATCAGAGCCACCTTTACCACCACCCATTGGGAGAGTTGTAAGGCTGTTCTTGAACACCTGTTCAAAACCGAGGAATTTAATAATACCGAGGTTTACAGATGGGTGAAGTCTGATACCACCCTTATAAGGGCCGATTGCAGAGTTAAACTGTACTCTGAAACCTCTGTTAACCTGTACCTTACCGTTGTCATCAACCCATGGTACACGGAACATAATCTGTCTTTCAGGCTCTACGATTCTTTCAAATACGCCTGCATCAATGAAATCCTGTCTTTTGTCAGCAACAGGCTGAAGAGTTTCAAGAACTTCTGTTACTGCCTGAATAAATTCAGGTTCACCTGGATTTCTCTTTTTAACTGTTTCTAATAAATCGATAAGATACTGATTTTTTAACGCCATTGTTAAAAAACCTCCTTTGATAAATTCTGCTTTCGCAGTTCCAAGTAAATTATATCATTGTCTAAAAAAATTTTCAATAGTTTGTGCTAAAAAAAATCCATGAATAATACGATTTGTTGAAAACTAATATATTTTATTGTGTTTTTTATGTGCTATTTAGATTATTTTGCAATATCATTGAGATATGTACTTGCAAGATAAAGTGAACCACATATAACAACAATACCATTATTTTCGAGAGCGAACTTTTCGGCAGACAAAACAGCCTCTTTAAGAGAATGATGAATTTCTGTGGGAGAATAGAAACCTGCAATATTTTCGATATTTTCAGCTTTTACGGAGTTAGGGGCGAATCCGTCTGTTGCAAAGAACATATCTGATTGCTGGGAAATAACTTTAACACATTCTTCATAGTCTTTTGAATCAATCATACCCATTACAGTATATATTTTTTTGTTACGTGTACTAAGGTACATCAGAACAAGAGAAAGCATACTTATTCCTGAAAAGTTATGTCCGCCATCGACAATAACAGGGGGATTGCCTTCAATATATTGTATGCGTGCTTTAACCTGAGAGGTTTCGATTGACTTTTTTATATTTTCATCTGTGATATTAAAACCTTGGTTTTTCAGATAAATGCATACAGTCAAAGCTGTCTGGGCGTTGTGATATTGATGAATTCCAAACATAGCAGGTTTATAGTTCTGTCCTTTATAAATGAACTGCGAAATAATTCCTCCGTCAAAAGCTGGTTTACATGGTTCGTTGGGGATTATTTCGGCATTTTTTTCGGCAGCCGATTTCCTTATAACGTCAAGAACATTTTCATCTGTATTGTCTGTTGCTATTACAACGGCAGAATTTTCTTTTATAATACCCGCCTTATGTACAGCGATTTCTTCTACTGTATTGCCTAAAATTGATGTGTGGTCAAGTGAAACCGAAGTTATAACTGAAACCAGCGGAGGTGGAATGACATTGGTGCAATCAAGTAATCCTCCTATGCCTGTTTCCAGAACGACTACATCACAATTTTGCTGTTCAAACCATATGAAAGCTATTGCCATGGTTATTTCAAACTGTGAGTATGGCTGACTATCTATTTTATTTTTTAAGAATTCACATATTTTACATAGAGATTGTTCATCTATGTCTATGTTATTGATACGTATTCTGTCTGTGTAATGCAATACAAATGGTGATGTAAATTGTCCTGTTTTATAACCGGAAAGAATAAGTGCATTTGAAATATATTCAAGTGTAGAACCTTTTCCGTTAGTTCCTGCTATATGAATGAATTTAAGTTTTTTTTCAGGGTTATTAATTAGTTTCATAAGATTTTCGGCACGTGAAAGGTCTGTTATTCTTGCACCTGATTTGGTATATGAGTTTATGAAATCCATACATTCATTGAATGTCATTTAATCATCTCCAATGCAATTTTATGTAAGATTTAATATTCATAATCAATGCAGGCACGGTCAGTTTTTATAGTTCCGATAAACTTTCCAAAAGCAACATGAGCAGGGTGTACCTGATAGGCATTAAGGTCATCTATTGTTTTGAAGTCGCAAAGGAGTGAAATTGTATAGTTGGATTGGTCAGCGTCTTTTGAATTAATAACAACTTCTCCTTTTTTGAGTTCCTTTACATTGGCTATAACATCATTAAAACGTTCTTTAGCTTCAAGAGCGTTTTCATAAACTGATTTGTCAGTTTCCTTTAACTTAAACATTACGATATGCTTAATCATAAAAAATCTCCTTATTTTGAATTTACAATATTATAACTTTCATCAATAATATTGCATAGAATTTTGAAATCAATTTTATCATCAAGAATTATTGAAATCCATAGTTTTTTATTCATATGATATGCCGGAAAACATTTATTTTCATTTAACAGACATTCTCTTGTAATTGGTTTGCATTTTAAATTTATGATATATACAGATTCTTTGGCATCGGGAATAAATACGGATTTTTTAACTTTCATAACCAATGCAAACCATTTTTTATTTTTTTGATTTCTTAAAATAAATGCGTCAGGAGTTTTCTGCCACAGAAATTCGGGCTCTGTGGCATACTTTTCCCGTGCATAAGAAATGATTTTTTTACGCATTATTTTCTGAAAGTTTCAATTGACTGATTAATTTTAGCCATTTTTTCTTCAGCCTTTGCGAGCTTAGCCTTTTCAGCCTCTATAAGTTTTTCTGGAGCTTTTGCAATAAATCCTTGATTATTGAGTTTTCCGCTGAGGAAATCGATATCTTTCTGAACTTTAGCTTTTTCTTTTTCAAGACGAGCTATTTCCTTTTCCTTATCAACGAGTTCGTCCATAGGAATAAATATTCTTGCGGAATCGGTTACGGCATTTGCAGAATCCGGAATATCAAATTTTTCTCCGGTTTCAACAGAAGATGCAGAGGCGAGTTTTTCAAAGAACAATGCACATGAATTGAATAATTCCGGTTCAGCAGTTTCGATAAAGAGTTTAGCCTTTACTGATGGTGGAACATTCATTTCACTTCTTGTATTTCTGATTGCCTTGATAGCAGAAATAATTTTTTCAAATGCTTTTTCTTCTGCTGAATAGTCAATGTTTTCATCATATACAGGATAGTTTTCAAGAATAATCATTGATTTTTCATTTGTAAGAACCTGCCATATTTCTTCAGTGATGAAAGGCATGAATGGGTGGAGGAGTTTCAACATACCCTGCATAGTCCATACAAGTACAGACTGAGCTTTTGCCATAGTTTCGCCACCTGCCTGAATACGTGGCTTAGTGAGTTCGATATACCAGTCGCAGAAAACGTCCCAGATAAAGTCATAGAGTTTCTGTGAAGCAACACCAAGTTCAAATTTATCAAGATTTTCATTTACTTCTTTTGCAAGCTGATTGAATTTATTTATAAGCCACTTATCCTCAAGTTCAAGCTGTTCAGGAAGTCCGTTAAATTCAAAGTTTTCAGGAAGATTCATCATGATGAAACGTGAGGCATTCCATAATTTATTTGCAAAGTTGCGGGCTGACTTAACTTTTTCATCTATATAACGCATATCATTTCCAGGAGAGTTGCCGGTTGCAAGCATAAATCTGAGAGCATCTGCACCATATTCGTTGATAACTTCAAGAGGGTCAATTCCGTTTCCGAGAGATTTTGACATTTTGCGTCCTTGTGAATCTCTTACCAGTCCATGAATGAGAACGGTATCAAATGGTACTTTGCCCATATTTTCAAGACCACTGAACATCATTCTGATAACCCAGAAGAATATAATATCATAGCCTGTTACAAGAGTATTTGTAGGGTAGAAATATTCAAGGTCTTTGGTATTTTCCGGGAATCCGAGAGTGGAGAAAGGCCATAATGCAGAACTGAACCATGTGTCAAGAGTATCAGGGTCTTGTCTCATTGGCTTGCCACATTTAGGACAGTTGCAGGAATTTTCTTTTGTAACGGTCATTTCACCACATTCATCACAATAGAATGCAGGAATCTGATGTCCCCACCATATCTGACGTGAAATGCACCAGTCACGTATATTATCAAGCCAGTGGAAATATATTTTATCAAAACGTTCCGGTACAAATTTAGTATCGCCATTTTTAACAGCATCAATAGCAGGTTGTGCAAGGGGTTTCATTTTCACAAACCATTGTGTAGAAACTTTGGGTTCAACAGTAGTGCCGCATCTGTAACAGGTTCCTACATTATGGCTGTAATCTTCAATTTCAACAAGAGCGTTTTCTTTTTCGAGGTCAGCAACGATAGCCTTACGTGCCTCATATCTGTCCATGCCGGCATAAGCAGGATAGTCATCTGTAATTGTTGCATCATCGTTCATTACATTGATAACTGGAAGATTATGTCTGAGTCCAACTTCAAAGTCATTAGGGTCATGTGCAGGAGTGATTTTTACTACACCTGTACCAAAGTCCATTTCGACATAGTCGTCAGCAACAATAGGGATTTCTCTGTGAACGATAGGAAGGATAACTGTTTTACCTACTAAATC
This sequence comes from uncultured Alistipes sp., assembly GCA_964616595.1. GTDB lineage: Bacteria > Bacillota > Clostridia > Oscillospirales > Ruminococcaceae > Ruminococcus. The sequence goes on along the minus strand of CAZTUV010000067.1, from coordinate 3,753 downwards.
CTTATAACGTTCATCTTTAGGATTTACTGCAACAGCTGTATCACCCAGGAGAGTTTCAGGACGTGTAGTAGCAAGTTCAAGATACTGGTCTGTATCTTTAATCTGGTATCTTAAATGCCAGAAATGACCTGCCTGGTCTTCGTAAGTTACTTCGGCGTCTGAAAGTGAAGTTTTACATTTAGGACACCAGTTTATAATTCTTTCGCCACGATAAATGAGACCTTTATTGTAGTATTTTACAAAAACCTCTTTTACTGCTTTTGAACAGCCCTCGTCCATTGTGAAACGTTCTCTTGACCAGTCACATGATGAACCAAGTTTCTTGAGTTGTTCAACAATACGTCCGCCATACTGTTTTTTCCATTCCCAGGCACGTTTCATGAAACCGTCACGTCCCAAATCTTCTTTGGTCACGCCTTCTTTACGCATAGTCTCAACGATTTTTGCCTCTGTTGCGATTGCTGCGTGGTCAGTTCCTGGCAACCATAATGCAGAATATCCGCACATTCTTTTCCAGCGTATGAGAATATCCTGTAAAGTTTCGTCAAGAGCATGACCCATATGAAGCTGTCCGGTTATGTTCGGAGGAGGAATAACTATTGTATAGGGTGTTTTTTCAGGGTCAACTTCTGCACGGAAACAGCCCTTATCGTTCCATGCTGAATAAATTCTGTCCTCAAAATCTTTTGGATTATAGGATTTTGCAAGTTCTTTTGCCATTGATTAAACTCCTTTTTATATATTTTAGTAACAACAAAAAGCCCCAAACCACTAAGGTTCAGGGCGGAAATATTCCGTGTTACCACCTGAATTCAGGAAGAAATCCTGCACTCTTTTCCCTGTAACGTGGGATAAATACGTCGGCACTTACTGAATAAAAATCCGTTCACTGCCGAAGCTCCGGAACTACTTCAATATAATCCTCATATCGTTTTGCACCTTACAACGACTCTCTGAAAATCGGAATTATATCTACTTCTTTCCATCAAAGCTTTTGAAATATAAGTAAATAATATCATATAGTAATAATTTTGTCAACAACTATATGGAATTTTTTTATTGGTATTTTAACTATTATATGATTATTTAACAGTAAATCTCATTTTAATGCAGGATTTTTTGTATCTGTGTTTTGAAAAAACGGCGTTGACATGGTGGTGAAATTGTGATAAAATAAATAATGGCATAAATTCGGAGCAGAGGCTTGACAAATATGATATAATAATTATTTGGGAATATTACTATTAATAAAATAACAGCAGTCTTTTTCTGCATGATTACACTTTCCCATAACACCATTAAAATGTAGGAGACTTTTTATGAATAATAATTCTTTTTACAAGCAAAAAAAAGCTGCACTGAAAAAATATTTCAGTCGCATGAATCCAATGCAACAAGAAGCCGTATTCACTGTTAAAGGTGCTGTACTTGTCCTTGCGGGAGCAGGAAGCGGTAAGACCACTGTTATTGTCAACCGTATTGCAAATATGATAAAATTTGGCAACGCTTACGCTGATGAAACTGGTGATGCACGCCCTAATGATATCGAATTTCTGAAAGATTATTCCAATGGCGAATATGATGACGACCCTGATGCTATACTTGATGTTCAGGATATAATAGCAGTTGATACAATTAAACCATGGAATATATTAGCTATCACTTTTACTAATAAAGCCGCTAACGAATTGCGTGAAAGACTTAGCGAAATGCTTGGAGATGACGGCAGAAAAATAAATGCCTCTACTTTCCACTCTGCCTGCGTCAGAATCCTTAGAACCGAAATAGAATGTCTGGGCTATGGAAAGGATTTTACTATATATGATTCAGATGACAGCAAAAGATTGATTAATTCAATAATCCGTGATGAAATGGATATTTCCGAAAAGGTATTTACAGTAAGTTCGGTTCAGAGTGAAATAAGTTCTGCTAAAAACAAAATGATTTCTCCGGAACGTATACTTGTCGATGCAGGACAGGATTATAGAAGAAAAGTTATTGCCCGTGTTTATAATACTTATCAGGAACGTCTGAAACAGTCCAATGCACTTGATTTTGATGACTTGCTCGTACTTACTGTTGAAGTTTTTGAAAAATACCCTGAAGTATTAAAAAAATATCAGGAACGTTTTAAATATATAATGGTCGATGAATATCAGGATACTAATTATGTACAGTTTAAACTTGTTTCACTTCTTGCAGGTGAAGAAAAAAATGTTTGTGTAGTTGGAGATGATGACCAGAGTATATATAGTTTCAGAGGAGCTGATATAAATAATATACTTGATTTTGAAAAACATTTCAGTAATGCAAAAGTAATACGCCTTGAACAAAACTATCGTTCTACAAAAACTATCATTAATGCTGCAAATTCTGTAATATCTCATAATAGCAGCAGAAAAGAAAAAACTTTATGGACTGATAATGATGCCGGAACAAAAGTTTATTGGTATAAGTCCTTTGATGAAAATGATGAGGCTAAATTTATTTCAAATACTATAAAGAATATTTATAGTTTAACTGGCAAATATTCTAATAGTGCAGTGCTTTATAGAATGAATGCACAGTCTAATTCAATTGAACGAACTTTTATAAATGAAGGTATTCCATATAAAGTGTATGGCGGTATGCGTTTTTACGACCGCAAGGAAATTAAGGATATTATAGCTTATCTTGCATTTGTAAACAATCCTTATGATATGCTTAGGTTTAAAAGAATAATTAATGAACCTAAACGTGGAATAGGTGATGCAACAATTACCCTTATTGAAGAAATAAGCCATGATTTGAATATTTCACCTTTCGGAATAATGAAAAAATCTGATGAATATGCTCCTCTTGCTAAAAAAGCTACTACCCTTAAAAATATTGCAGGAATGTTTGAAACACTTATAGAAAAATCATATACCATGCCTCTCGATGAATTTTATGATTTTATGCTCGAAAAAACAGGCTACCTTGAATATATAAAAACTTTTGAAAATGCAGAAACACGTATTGAGTATATTCAGGAAATGCGTTCATCGATAGTTCAATATATGAATGGTTCACCATGTCCTACATTGGGAGGATTCCTTGAGGATATTGTACTCTATACAGAAGCTGACCTTGATAATGGCTCAGATGACAAGGTTACACTTATGACAGTACACTCTGCAAAGGGTCTTGAATATGATAATGTTTTCGTAGTTGGTATGGAAGAAGAAATCTTTCCAAGTGCCCGTTCCCTTGACCATGAAGAAAGTCTTGAAGAAGAACGTCGTCTTGCATATGTGGCAATTACACGTGCAAAAAATAAACTCTATCTTACAAGTGCGTCACAGAGAATGCTTTTCGGACAGACCCACAGAAATATTACATCAAGATTTATGCGTGAAATCGGTAATGAATCAATTGAAAAATATGATAACGCTATTGTAGTACGTCGCAAATCAAAAGAAGAGGACAATCCGTTTACTGCTGTACATTCTTCAACATTGCAACAACAACTTGCAAGAAATAAAATGCATTCATCAATCACTGCTTCCGGAAATAACGTTTATTCTGCCGGCGAAAGAGTTAAACATAATGTTTTCGGAGACGGCACTATAACTTCTGTTAAACCTATGGCAAACGATGCTATGCTCGAAATAGCATTTGATAGCGTGGGAACTAAAAGAATTATGGCTAATCTGGCAAGACTCAAAAAGCTTTGATATTCTGAATGAAGGAATGAGATATTAGCAATATAACATATATAAGAACCGTAGGAAC
>CAZTUV010000066.1:0-10499 GCA_964616595.1 uncultured Alistipes sp. | reverse complement strand
CCTACACCCACTACACCTATTGCTTGAAAAACAGCCATTTTTATGATGTAAGTATACATACACCATACCTGCACCACAGACTACACCACACTGCCAAAATAGAAATATGGATGCTCATCTTTCCAGTCATTATTCATTTCATATTCAACAAGCATTACACCTTGCTTATAACGTTTTGTCATTTCACTCCAGTTCTGTTTGCAAAAAGCTGATATTTCTTTTCGGAATTCCGGAAAAGATGAAACACGTGTAAGTCCTTGTTCCAAACACCAATGTTTAAAAAATTCATATAGTTTCTGCGATTCAAGAGATGGCTTTTCACCAGTAACAAGTGGTCTGGTATATGTTGTCCAGAATTCAACTGGATAAGAATTTTCACGCTTGTATTCGGTAAGATTTTCAAGGCAATCTTGTGTTATGCTGAACTGATAATTACGTGCAACAGCTTCTCTCAATGCCATGACCGCTTTATAAATTATGCCGTCACGCTCGTCAAAAAGTTTACGTTCAAGATTTGGGTCAAGCTGATTTTTCGGCACAACATTATTACATTTTACAATTATGATTCTGTCATAAACGTGGTCACCTTTGTCACCGCCAAAATGTGGCAAATCATTCATTCCATATAACAGAAAGCCCTTAAACTTAAAGTCAAATGGTTCTTTGTTCTTGAACTCAATCGAAATGGAATCTCCACCAGTCAAATTTTTAAAAACCGCATTTTCTTCAATCTTCATAAACGACAAATCATTTGAATAAATTAAACGTTTATTATATGCAGCAGTTTTACCAAAACGCTCATTCAAGCTTTTTAAGTCACGTTCTGCAACATTTTCAGAGCCTATCAGACTTGCAATAAGATTTATCAAAGTACTTTTTCCAGTGTTTCCCTTTCCAAGCAGGAACATCGCTTTCTTAAAACGCCAACCTTGAATATTGGAAATTACTGCTCCTATATATTCTAAAATCAACTTTTGTGTTGATGTATCATCTTTTGTAAGTGTACTCATGAATTTATCAAAATTAGGTGTCGGAATTTCTTGACCGCTCCAATTACATGGAATTTGTATTGATGATATAAGATTTGGCGTATGATTAGTAAGTTGCAAAGTGTGAATATCCAAAATACCATTCTGGAAATTGATATAATTTTCAGATGTGTTCATTGCATCATGTGGACAATGTAAACAAGTACAATCAAGAAGTTCCAGTGCTTGTTTCAATACAGATGGATTTATCAATCTAACATTGAAGTCTTCAATGTAACGCATTAAGATTTGCATTATATCGCTGTTATTAGCAGTCTGATAAACACCATTTCTATATATGTAGCGTATTTCATTTTCCAATGCTCCATTACAAAGCTTTATACAAGTTTCGTAATGTTGGAAAAATTTGTAAAGAAAAGGGGCAGATACTTGAATTCTGTCACTTTTATCAACGATAAATATCGGACGAATTTGATAAAATTCTTCACCTGTTTCACTGTTGGTTAGCTTCTTCTTGTACCAGAACTCTCCGGCAAGATATGCACTGTCGGGAGTTGTATACTTTACATTTTTGGGTTTGATTATTTTCATATTTTTCCTCCATTTTCAATTTTATTTTCAAAAAAAGTATTGACTTTTCGGGGAAAACATGATATAATAATATAAAGAAATTAGTTTATGTTTTCCCCTATTTAGTGCAGTGGTTTGACCAGAACTACTGCATTATTTTTTTGTCTCAGTATCATTGTCCAACTGCTTGTAATATGCTTTTGCACTGCCTGAAAAAAGCTCCGCATTACGTAACATGAAATGCTTGCATCCGAGCGATAGAACCATTTCGACATATGCCTCTAATGTCTTTGATTTTTTTCCGCTCTTTTCCATGATACTGTTATATTCATCAAAATATGGTATCAGGTCGTTTAAAGTTTCATAGAACATATTAACTGACACTTTTATACAACCATGTTTACCATACCTTTTTTCAAATTCTGCTTTGGTCATAATTTTCCCTCCTTTCACTTAAAATGAAAAACTCCGTCCATTGAGAACGAAGTTTTTTTGCTTGCATACTCCGTACTTGGTGGTATGCGTATATTATAACATAATCTGAACTGAGTTCTTTCAAGAACCACCAGACAAAACGTTTCAAAAGTCTGCTAAAAGTGCGTCCGAAAGTGAAACGGATAGTCGGACTTACAGGAACTCCGTCAAGTAACGGCTTAATGGACCTGTTCGCAGAATTTCGGCTGCTGGATATGGGTGAACGGTTAGGGCGTTACATAACAAATTATCGTGATATGTTCTTTGTGCCTGACAAACGTAATCAGCAGATTGTATTTTCCTATAAGCTGAAAGACGGTGCGGAAGATGAGATATACAGGCGGATTTCTGATATTACAATTTCGATGAAAGCCCTTGACCATCTGTCAATGCCTGAATGTGTGATGAATGAAGCTATTGTAAATCTTTCCGAATCTGAAAGGCAGAAATATGACCGACTGAAAAAAGATATGATACTGTCTTTAGGTGATTCAGAGATTGATGCAGTCAATTCCGCAAGCCTCAGCAATAAGCTGTTACAGATTTCAAACGGTGCAATCTACGATGAAAATAAAGGCATTATCCCGATACATGACAGAAAACTTGACGCACTGGAAGACCTTATTGAATCCGCAAACGGTAAGCCTGTTCTTGTGGCTTACTGGTTCAAACACGATTTACAACGGATTTCAGAACGTTTCAAAGTCCGTGAAATAAAGTCAGATGTTGATATCAGGGACTGGAACAACGGAAAAATTCCCGTTGCACTGATTCACCCCGCAAGTGCAGGACATGGCTTGAATTTACAGGCAGGAGGTTCAACGCTGATATGGTTCGGGCTGACATGGAGTCTGGAACTCTATCAGCAGACAAATGCACGTCTCTGGAGACAGGGGCAGAAAGCCGAAACAGTCGTTATACATCACATAGTTGCAAAAAATACGATTGACGAGCGTGTGCTGAAAGCCTTACAGACAAAAGAAAAAACACAGACAGCTTTAATGAACGCCGTAAAAGCAGAACTGGAGGGATTATGATAAAATTTGTAATCTATAATTCGCTTATGGGTACATACGTTTACAGAAATATTTTTGTAATGCTGACGTTCAAATCTGTACACGGAGCAAGAAGCTATATCGTATCCCATAATCTGAACACCGATATTTATAAAATAAAACACATTGAAAACGGAGGGAAAATATTTGACACCTAAAGAATACCTTGAACAAGCCGTATATCTTGACCAGAGAATCAACAGCAAGCTTACACAGGTTGAGAATCTGCGTTCACTTGCAACTAAAGTCACAACGGTTTACAGTGACAGTCCGCACAGTCCTGCTCCCGACTGTCAGCGACTTGAAAAGACTATAGCCAAAATAATCGACCTTGAAAACGACATCAACAAAGATATTGACAGGCTTGTTGACCTCAAGAAAGAAATCACAGAAACTATAAACGAAATTCCCGACCTCAGACAACGTACTATCCTTGAAATGCGATACTTAAGTTTCAGGACATGGGAACAGATAGCCGTTGCACTTTCACTTGATTTAAGCTGGGTGCATCGGCTACACGGCAGGGCATTGAAAAAAATTTCTGAAAAAAGCCACTAAAAGCCATTGAAAACCACTATTGAAGTGTGATATACTTATAATAGCGAAAAAATAAGAAATCCCCCGACCTGCTCAGTCGAGGGATTTTCTGTTATTCTGTTTCGTCGTTTCTGTCACGGCACAGCTCGTCAAGAGTTACACCGAGAGCGTCGGCAAGCTTGATGGCGTTTGATACAACACAGTCGCCACGTCTCTGAATGTCCTCGATTGTTCTTTTCGGAATGCCTGTCATTTCGTGGAGCTGTACAAGGGTTATTCCCTTTTCGTTGCGGATTTGTTTTAAGTTCATTTGTTCACCTCATTTCACAACATTGATTATAAAATAAATAAGAGCGATAATAATTCCGAACCATTCAGCAAGTTTGATTACAGCTTTTACAATTTCTTTTTTCATACTTGACATTGAAGCTTTTTTATGATATACTGAAATCAGGGAAGGGAGGCGGCGAGTACCTCCCTCACCCCTTCAGCTTAGTTAATAAGCTTTTCGATAAGCTCTTCTATTGCTGTTACTGTGATGACTGCCCAGCCTATCATTGAAACAAGCTTTATAAGAGCTTTTTCGATTTCGTCAGAGTTGTCATTAATAAAATGAACAATCTCCATAATCGTATCGAAAATCTGCTTCAACTTCCTCACCTCCTCTCTGTAATACATTATATCACATTTTAACGTGTTTGTCAAGCTTTTTTTGAAAAAATTTTTAGAAATTCATAAAAAATTTATATTTAACAAATCCCTGAATATTTCGGGGATTTTATTATGTCGGGAGGTGATTTCAGTATGCCACGCAAGGCACTGAGACCGTGCAGGCATTCAGGCTGTCCGAACCTGACAGACGGGCTTTACTGTACGGAACACAAGCCCCTGCACCCTGACCGACCGTCTGCATCAAAGAGAGGGTACGGCAGTAAGTGGCAGAAAGTAAGCCGTGCGTATCTGCGACGGAATCCATTGTGTGTGCATTGTCTTGCAAACGGACGATATGTACAGGCAACAGTAACCGACCATATAATTCCCCACCGCAACCGTCCGGAACTGCTATGGAATGAGGCAAATTTTCAGGCATTGTGCAAACCCTGTCACGACCGCAAAACGCTGACAGAAGACATCAATCCGGAATACACTTACTGAACCGGCGGGGGTATAAAAATCTCTGCAACGGTTTTTACAGGAGACCGGCGGGGAGTCGCACAAATAAAAAACGCTTTTCAAACGGGGTATTAACCCCCTGACCAGAATAAACCGAAAGTGAGGTGATAAAATGGCTAAGGACGGTACAAACAGAGGCGGTGCAAGAATCGGAGCAGGCAGAAAGTCCAAGTCCCTGACCGATAAAATCAATGAGGGCAAGTCCGCAAAGATTCTCACCGTTCCTGCAGAACTTGAAGGTGCAGACGTTCCTCCGGTGAGGGACTTTCTGAAAGCTCCGCAGGCTAAAGGCATGGACCTTATAGCTGAGGATATTTTTCTGAAAACTTATCAGTGGCTTAAGGAACACGGCTGTGAAAAAGCGGTATACTCCCAGCTTATAGAGCAGTACGCCATGAACACAGCACGCTGGATTCAGGCAGAAGAACTCATCTCGGCGACAGGTTTTCTTGCAAAACATCCGACTACCGGTGCGGCTATTGCGTCGCCTTACATAACGATTTCACAGACATACGAAAAACAGGCACAACAAATCTGGTATCAGATTTTTCAGATTGTCAAAGAAAATTCTTCCGGTGACTATTCGCACACGCCTATGGACGATACTATGGAACTCCTTCTGAGTGTCCGGAAAGGCGGTTAGCCGTGTGGATGACATCTTTGATGTTGAACTCGAAACAGCTGATTTGATACCTTATGACGGAGATTTTCAGACTGCTGAAACCGAACCGTCTGACATTGAATCGGCTGAAATTATTACAGATTAATCAATGGAGAAAATGTCAATGCAGACAACAACAAACTTTCAGCTTGTCCCAACGGATAAGCTGATACCTTACATCAACAATGCCCGAACTCACAGTAAGGAGCAAATCGCAAAATTACGCTCCAGTCTGAGAGAGTTTGGATTTATCAACCCGATTATTATCGATAAAAATTTCAGCGTTATTGCAGGTCACGGACGGCTTGAGGCTTCAAAAGCTGAGGGCATGGAAGAAGTACCGTGCGTATTCGTTGAACATTTCACAGAGGCACAGAAAAAAGCCTATATTCTCGCTGACAACAGAATGGCACTTGATGCAGGCTGGGACGACGAAATTCTTTCCATTGAAATGGAAGAATTGCAGAACGCCGGTTTTAACCTTGACCTTACAGGTTTTGACGAAAAAGAAATAACCGACCTGTTCGCAGTTGACGAAGAAGTACAGCAGGATGATTTTGACGTTGATGCAGAACTTGAAAAGCCTTGTTTCTCGCAGTCCGGCGACATATGGCATATAGGCAGACATACAGTCATATGCGGCGACTCAACTCTGCCTGAAACTTATACCGCACTTCTCGGCGATACAAAAGTTAATCTTGTCTGTACAGATCCCCCATACCTTATAAACCTTGAAAGTACATCAGGCAAAATCAAAAACGACGACCTCGACGACGAAAACGGCTATAAATTTCTGAAATCCGCATTTGAGAGATTTCACGAAAACATGGCGAAAGATGCAAGTATCTATGTTTTCTATGCGACTTCAAAAGCACGTGTATTTCACGACGCTTATGAGGACGCAGGATTCAAAGTGGGAGCAGGTCTGGTATGGAAGAAAGACCGTCTTGTCCTGACAAGAACGGACTGGAAGTATATCCACGAGCCTATTATATGGGGCTGGCGTAAGGACGGCAAGCACATCTGGTACGGCAACCAGAAGCAGACAACTGTATTTGAGTTTGACCGCATAAAGAACTCCAAAGAGGACGGTTGCGGTCACCCGTCAAGTAAACCCGTGCCACTAATTTCCTACCTGATTCAGCAGTGTACACAAAGCAACGGCATAGTTCTTGACGGCTTTTTAGGCAGTGCTTCAACACTTGTCGCCTGTGAACAGCTTGACCGTATCTGTTACGGCGTGGAACTTGAACCGAAGTTCGTAGACGTTGCTGTAAAACGTTATATTGCTCTTAAAGACGGCGTTTCAGATGACGTGTATGTTGTCCGCAACGGCGAAACAATCCCATATTCAGACATATGCACGGAATGACACTCGGCAGTCTGTTTGACGGTAGCGGAAGTTTTCCTGTTGCAGGGATTCTGTCGGGAATAAAGCCCGTCTGGAAGTCAGAAATTGAACCGTTCCCGATTGCCGTAACGAATAAAAGACTTCCGCAAATGAAACACTACGGCGATATTACGACAATCAACGGTGCAGAAATTGAACCGGTTGACGTTATAACTTTCGGCAGTCCATGCACGGACTTGTCAATAGCCGGAAAAAGAGCAGGTCTGAATGCCGAACGTTCAGGACTTTTCTTTCAGGCTGTCAGGGTTATCAAAGAAATGAGGTGTGCGACAAATGGAAAATATCCACGATTTATCGTATGGGAAAATGTTACAGGGGCATTCAGTTCAGGTGACGGCGAGGACTTCCGGACAGTCCTTGAGGAAATCTGCAAAATCAAAGACAGCACCGTTTCTGTTCCTCGACCTGAGAAGTGGTCAAAATCAGGCTGTATCATGGACGACGGATTTTCACTTGCATGGCGGACACTTGACGCACAATACTGGGGAGTCCCCCAGCGAAGAAAACGCATCTACCTTGTCGCAGATTTTGACGGAGAACGTGCCGGACAAATACTCTTTGAGTCCGAGGGCTTGTCAGGGTATTCTGCGGAGAGCTTCCGAGCGTGGCAAAGTACTGCCCGAAATTCTGCGGTCTGCACTGGAACAGCAGTCCCGAACCTGATTCTATGCGACCAAGGCGGTCAGACAATGAATGTTTCAGACAAAGTTTCGGCAACTCTCAGGGCTGAGGCACATCATCCTCCGTGTGTTCTGTCGGTTGAAAATCACCCTGCCGACAGCCGTGTGAAACTTTCCGATGACGGCAAAGTCCAGACTCTGACTTCCCGTTGCGGAACGGGTGGCGGTAACGTTCCTATGGTGCTTGAAAATCTGAAAGTTTACGGTATATGTGCAAAAAGCAGTCACTCTATGCTGTCCGACAATCCCCACAGCGGTTTTTATCGGGCTGAAACGGCACGTACTCTTGATACAAGCAATCAGTCACCATGTAAAAATCAGGGCGGAATTGTTGTTCTTGAGGGAAACGGCTCACGCCCATCACACAACGGTGACGGCTACAAAGAAAGCAAAACAATGTACACACTGAATGCTACAGAACAACACGCAGTGGCATTTTCACAGGACGCTTATGACAAGTATTCTGAAAATTCACAGTGCGGTTCTCTGAGAGCAAGCGGTGGTGTATATGGTGGTGGCTCGGAAACCCTTGTCTGTTCTTCTGCCAAAAAGCCGTTATACAAAGTCCGCCGTCTGACACCACAGGAATGTGCCTTGTTGCAGGGTATGCCGACGTGGTGGTGCAGTGGTTTGGAAATCGAAAATCCGACAGAAGATGACCTGAACTTCTGGCGTGACGTTTTTGAAACGCACCGAAAAGCCACCATTCCCGATAAAAAACCGAAGTCCGACAAACAAATTATTAAATGGCTGAAAAATCCCCACTCCGATTCTGCCGAATACAAGATGTGGGGCAATGGCATAGCAATGCCGTGTGCGTGGTTTGTACTGGCAGGAATTGTACAATTCGCCGATTGACGATATACACAATGCAAAAGCGTGTATTTGTGCCGATATTCTGTAGATTTAGCCACTTGATATATTCTCCGTTTAGAGTTAATATGTTACTACCGAAAGGGAAAACAAACCAAAAACGGAGGAAATCAAAATGAACGCTAAAACCGCACAGCAGATTGAAAACATGAAAAAGCAGACAATCGGTGTTGAAATCGAGATGAACAACATCACAAGGGAAAAGGCTTCACAGCTTACCGCCGACTTCTTCGGAACAGGACGCTACGAATACACCGACAACCGCAACGGTTACCGCACATGGTCAGCATGGGACACACAGGGCAGAGAATGGAAATTCCAGAGAGACGTAAGCATCAGCGGAACAGACAGCGAAAAGTGCGAAATGGTAACGCCAATTCTTACATACGGCGACATCGAAACTTTACAGGAACTTGTCCGCAGACTCCGCAAGGCAGGTGCAAAAAGCGATTACACAAGGGGTTGCGGGGTACACGTTCACATCGGTGCGGACGGTCACACACCGCAGAGCCTCAGAAACCTTGCAAACATCATGGCAAGCCACGAAGAACTTCTGATAGAGAGCCTGAAAATCGACAGGGGCAGAACCAACCGCTACTGCAGAACGGTAAGCCCCAGTTTTCTTGAAAAACTCAACAAAAAGAAACCCACAACAATGGCAGACCTTGCAAACATCTGGTACACCACAAATCATGCCACCTACGACAGAAACGCCCACTACAATGACAGCCGTTACCACCAGCTTAACCTGCACAGCGTTTTCACAAAGGGTACGATTGAATTCCGACTTTTCCAGTTCGACAAGCCTGAAAACGGCAAACAGAACGGACTTCACGCAGGACAATTGAAAACTTTCATTCAGCTTGCACTTGCACTTTCCGAAATGGCAAAGGAACTGAAAACCGCATCGCCAAAGAAAAGCACTTCCGAAAACAAAAAGTTCCTGATGAGAACATGGCTTATCCGGCTTGGCTTTGTGGGCGACGAATTCGCAACGGCAAGGGAAATCCTTATGAAAAACCTTGACGGTGATTGTGCCTTCCGATTCGGCAGACCTTGAAAAAGGTTTGCTGAAACCGCTCAGAACGCCACACAAACGGCTTGTAAAACGGTCGCCGAAAAACTACCCCACAAAAAAAACAAGCCCCACACAACGCAACGTGGGGCAATTTTACGGCATAGCATATCATGCACAATGCAGGTGGTAATTTTGCGTGAATATTTTGTGGTTTTAGTGACTTGATAATTAACGGGATTCATGGTAAAATGACTATACCAAAACAAAAGGAGTGTTTGAAATGCCGAAATATTACCTTGCCTATGGTTCGAACCTGAACATAAAACAAATGGCTTACCGCTGTCCGACCGCCAGACCGGTTGGAACGGCAGTCATTAAGGGCTATGAACTGCTTTTCAAGGGCAGTAAAACGGGTGCTTACCTTACAATCGAAAAAGCCGAAAATTCAAGTGTTCCCGTTGCAGTCTGGGAAGTCACCGAAGACGACGAAAAAAGGCTTGATGTTTACGAAGGCTACCCCACTTTCTACTACAAGACCGAAATGGAAGTAACGGTAAACAGCCGAAAAATCAAGGCTTTTGTGTACATCATGCACGAGGACAGACCACTTGGCATTCCGAGCCGTCAATATGTGCATACCTGTGCCGACGGATACATGGATTTCGGTTTTGGTCTGAAACACCTGGAAGTTGCACTCAACATCAGTGAACAGGGGGTGCAGAAATGAAAATGGCTGAAAAAGCAACAAGAATTTGTCCGCTCTGCAACGCTGAATATCACGGCGTTCCAGCAACTTCACGCATCGACAACATAACGCCGATTTGTCAGGACTGCGGAATACGTCAGTCGTTGGAGAGCCTGAACGTCCCAACCGACGAACAGGAAAAAATCATTGACATAATCCACCGTTCAGCCCACCGATAACATACACAATATTGAAGAAGCATGGCGTTGGGCAATGTACGCCTGAAAACCGAATAATAAAAAAGGGACTGAAAAAGTCCCTTCAGCCTGTCCAAAAACCCCGATATCAGATTTGACATCGGGGTTAAAAATTT
>CAZTUV010000065.1:0-10520 GCA_964616595.1 uncultured Alistipes sp. | reverse complement strand
AAATTTTTAACCCCGATGTCAAATCTGATATCGGGGTTTTTGGACAGGCTGAAAGAGAACACCGAAGTGTTCTCTTTATAAATTAACCAAGGTCTGTAGAATTTACTGGGAACTGGTCATAAGAAATGATTTCAGCGAGATAAGACTGAATACCGAGAGCATCAATAGTTGTGATACCACCGCCATTGTCAACTACGTCAGCATTAATCTTGCCCTGCTTAGTAAGTGTATATTCGTCAGCGTTTGCAAGTGACTGCATGATAAGAACTGCATCAGCAATGCTTACTTCTTTGTCAACGTTTGCATCACCCCAAAGAATATCAGTTTTATCGCCTTCATCACTACCAGCATTAGCAGCTTCGTCCATCATGAATGTAGACATCCATACGAGAGGAGCGTTCCAGTTAATAGTAACTTCGTTTACTGACCAAGCTTCAGCGTTATCAACATAGCACTTCTGGTTAGCAAGAGTACCTCTCTGGTAACCAAGACCACCAATGTATGGGTCTTGCATACCAGCACCAGGACCACCTGAAAGTACACCAGCAGGTGCAAGTGGGAAGCTTGAATCTACGCCATGAGCCCAGAATCTGTGGTGAGGATATGTGAGACTTGTTGTACCGTAACCGGATACATAAGAGAAGTCAAGACCATTACGTCCAAAGATGTAGTCAAGAGCTTCAGCAGCACCGTTCATGTACTTAACATCATCAGTTGCATCGTAAGCATAAGCCATAACGATTGCATTATTGATAACAAATGAGTTTGAACCCCATTCGTAACCAGTTACTTCAATAAGATTACCGTTTTCGTCTTTACCGATGTTAACGCCGTCAGTGAATGTAGTTTCCTTGTAAGGAATACCCATACCTTGAGAATCCATCTGTTCAATATATGCATCAGCAACGTTCTGGATAGCACTATCAATCTTAGCCTTATCTTCAGCACTTACATTGTCGCTGAGGTAAAGTGAAAGTGTACCAAGACCAGCTGTACAGCCCCAGTTGAATGAACTGAATGAACCGTTGTTTTCACCACCGCCGAGGTTATATGTCAAGCTGAATGCCTTATCATTACCTGTTGTGTCGGAAGGATTGGAGTAACCCTTGAGGTCATTATAATATGTGTCATCGCCTGTTGTTGCATAGAGTTCGCAAGCTGCCCAGTACTTATCGTCTTCAACATAAGTATCGCCGTAAGCACCACCACCGATAGCCTGATCCATAGGAGCATAGAGAGACTTTTCGTTTGTAGCTTCTGAATCTGTATATGCATAGAAATTCTTGTTAACAGCCTCATAAGCCTTCTTAGCAGCAGCGAGACACTCAGCAGCGAATTCATCGTCATAGCCTTCCCAGAGACGAGCAGCCTGTGCAGCAGTAGCAGCGAGGTTATAAGTAGCAGCAAATGTTGGTGGCTTTATAATACGAACGCAGCCATCAAAGCCTTCATACTTCCAAGCGTGGATAGCGAGACCAGTCCACTTATGGTCGTGCATCTTGTGGTAAACCATGCCTTCATACTTGCCCCAGTATGGGTCACTGCTGTCAACCATCATCTTAAGCATGAATTCGAGTTCAACTCTTGCTTCATCGAGGATATCAGGAGCGTTGTCTGTGTTTTCAGGAATAGCAATTGTACCATCTGTCCACTTACCATCGTTTCCGTTCTTCTTAGAGATTTCGTAAGCGTTCTGGAGAGTCCATACAGATACACCGCCGTTAACTACGTATTTACCGTGGTCACCAGCATCATACCAACCGCCTGTTACATCAACGGAATATGTCTTATCACCGTCTGAGAAATCGCCAGCATAGGACTTAACCCACTTGGACTGAACATATGCCTCATCAGGGTTGTGACCATATTCGCTATGTGAAAGTGTTGATGCATCACCTGATGTAATATACTGTGATTCAATTGCAACACCAGAACGGTTCTGATAGAAATAGTTAAGAGAGTTCTTTACAAGACCTTCATCGTAGATATTTTCATCAATACGGAATTCGTGGCTGACATTCATTACATAATCTATGCCAGTTACCCAGTTATTCCACATTACGTTATCGCCATCGATAGTTGTATCGTAAGCACCTTCCTTAAGACCGGACTGTGTACCAGAAATACCTACTGTATCCTTAACGTAGATTGTATATACGCCAGGAGTATCAAAATCTGAGAAGTCAATGATATGAACATTAGCACCAGTATCTTTATACTTTGTTAAAGTTTCAGTGCCAACTGTAACTTCATGTGTTTTAGAAGTACCTGAATCTGGGTCTTCACCGAATACTGTAGTCTTACCTGTATAAACAGCGTTACCAGAAGAATCACGAACTTCAAATTCAAGTGGTTCAGAAGCGTCTGTTACATAAGAAGCCTTTTTGTCAAGGTTTGGATAATAACCAACCTGATTAAGACGAATATTTGATGTAGGTCTGATTACACCGAATTCATTTGTTTTATCGAAGTCGTTAGCATCACTTGTTGTATCTTCAAGAGTGAGGTTATCGAACTTAAGTACTGTATCATTAGGGAAACAGTCAACAGGCTGGTGTTCGCCCTTACCGCCGTAATGGAATGCCCATTCAGCAACTTCAATAGTCTTATCAGCAGTAAATGTAGCATCAAAAGAGTTTTTACCTGCACTAATCTGAACGCAGTCCCAAGTTTCATTGAAGCCCTTGCCACCGTCGCTCATATTATTGTGCCATACTTCATTTTTTCCGCCGTAGTCACCGAGTTTTGTATACATCTGACCGCTTGTGGAAGCTTCTACTTCCCAGTGAATCTTATATGTATGACCTGCTTCAATCTTAAGTCCTCTGTGACGGAGCTGAAGGTCCCATCTTGATTCAGGGCCATCGTTATTTACGATAGTAACATTATAAGTACCATCTTTAATGTTAAATGTCTGTTTAGCTGGGTTAGTTTCACAAGTATGCCATGGAAGACCAATACCTTCATCAAAGGTAGACTGTCCGAGCTGGTCGCCGGCAAATGCCCCCATAGGAGCAATTACAGCTGATGCTGCTGAAAATGCCATGGCTGTTGCCATAAGTCCGCTGGCAATTTTTTTACCAAATGTCTTATGCATTTTAATGCCCTCCCTTAAAAAATATAAATTTAATTATAACGCAGTGCCAGTGCAAACACTGTGATTATACCATAAAATAAGTAGCAAGAAACATTCCAAAAGGATTTGCACCAAACCTTTCACTTGCCAATCTTATTATATTATATCCTGTAAAAAAAGTAAATAGCTTTTCAGAATTTCGTTGTATTTCCCAATACTTCAGAAACTTTTTTGTGCATTTCACACAATTAACATAAAATACAAAAGGGGAACCAGCCCCCTTTTTATGTTTTATATGTTAATATGATTTTTTTATTAATTATTATCCAAAGAAACTGTCATCAACCGGAAAACTGTCCACTACATTTGCTATATATGACTGAATAGCAAGAGCGTCTTTATTTGTAACACCGTCGCCATTTCCGGCAACATCGGCATTTTTAGATGCCTGTTCCGAGAGTGTGAAACTATCAGAATTTGCAAGAGCCTGCATTATAAGAACAGCATCGGAAATGCTTATTTCACCATCTTCATTAACATCACCAAGAAGGACTTTTTCTTCATTTGAAGAAGTTGGATTTTCTTCTGGTTTAGTGCCATCAGGTTCTTCTCCCCAAATAAGGGTATCGCCATCATACATTGTAATGTAAGGAGTTTCAATCATGCTGTCCTCTCCGCCTTGTACGAGACCCTGAGCAGAATAATCATTATCGGCGTTCCAAACTACCTTTTCGCCATCAGCATTTTTAAGACTATCAGATATGCCTATTCTGAACTGTAATTCTGAACGATGTTCCGATTGACCTGTTGGCATAACAACTCTGCCATCGCCGAAAGTAATTTTTACATAATATATATTTCCGTCATAATGTATAGGTTCCGAAATGGTAGCGACACCTTCATCGGCACTATGCTGGTCAGTACCTTTAGTAACCTGTACATCATCGATTGAGAATCCTTGTTCAACAAGTTCAGTGATATCAAAGTAATAGTTATATGACAAATCTTTTATAACTCTTGCAGGCCACGCTGAATGGTTCATAGCATAAGCTTTAATTTCTGTATAACTGTCATTTTTCTGATTGAAAGATGCTGATACAAGGAATTCCGGCCACTTAACTTCTTCTTCAGGTGGGAAATCAGCAAGTGGTTCTCCGCCGTAATCGTCAATCAATGCACAAAGGCAAGCTGTAAAACCTGCATTATAATCAATAGCGACTTCAGTATGTTCATATGAAGCGTTGTTATCTTTGAAACTTCCGTCCTGTGCAGGCCCTCCCTCAAGAGCACCATAAAGAATATGTGCATATTCAGTTTGCCACTTAGGGTCATCAACCGGATTGCCGTCCTCATCGACTGTACCGAGTTCATTCCAATGGTCATCATGAACGCCACTGGCAGTTCTATGATGAACGTTTATAGGGTTCTTTTCGCCCATACCAAGAACATAGCTCATACCCAAATCATTATCACCGAGAGCGTAATCCATTTGTGACTTAGCCCAATCTGAATATTTTTTACTGAGTTCAGAATCATCTTTAAAGATAGTATCCGACGCTACCATAGCAAGGAATGCAGTATTTTCAGCATGACGGAGAGAACCCCAGTTTGTAAGCCATGCCAGACCATCTGGAGTATAATTTACTTTCTTTTCGCCACCCCATTCTTGTGAAACGCCATCTGTCCAATATTGAAGATGTTTTTCAACATGGTCAATCCATTCTTGTTTTCCAGTATTTTGTGCATAAAGAAGTATAGCACCTTGCATTGTATCGTCCCAGCAGTAGCCCCATGTATATTTATATTCAGTGGATTGACTTTCCTTGCCTAAGTTAGGGAGATATTCTTTTTCTGCCTTATCAAGATATGACTGGTCACCAGTTGCCTTATATAACCAGTTGGCAGCAAGGAAAAGTTCGTCCATAAAATCAGCATCTGAGCCACTCTGTTTAGTATTATAATAATCTTTTTGTACACCTTGGTCGTCATTACTTCTTGTTTTATCAGCAAGTTCAAAAAGACTCTTAGCATGTTCAAGATACTGTTCAGCGATTTCAGGGTTATCATCTTTAAATACGATATATCCGGAAGCGAGTGCAGCTGCCATATCTGCAACAGTAGTTGTACAAGTTATTTCGTCGTAAGGTCTTTCGTCGGTATCATACTGAAGTTTCATTTTGCGTTCATAAAGTTCAGCACTTCCCCACCACACATGGTCCATAGTAGGGTGACCGATAGTACCTATAACCTTATCGCCCAAATCGCAGGCCATTACATAATCGAGACCCCATTTAAGGTTATTTGTATAAAGTTCATACAGACCAGCTTTTTTTATAGCATCGCCATATTCGATAAGACCCCATGCAAGCATATTAGCAGTATAAGCATTTGTAAGCGAAAATTTAAAATGGTCGCCCGCATCAAACCAGCCGCCCTGAACTATATCCGTAAGCATTGAATCGTCACGCCATGAAACCATGTTCCATTCAGGGAGTTCACCTGCCTGTTGGACTTCATAAAAGAACATTGATTTTTGAAGTGCCTCAGCATAATTATAATCATTAGACGCATTAGCATTTGTATTAGCTGGCAAGCAATTCATCATACCAGCAGAAAGCGTCAGTGCAGAGGCAATAGCAGTAATTTTCTTATTAAAAATCATAAATTTGACCCCTTTCCGTTAATTAGTATAATTTTAATATACAATATTTACTTTAATTTGTCAACATAAAATTATATATTTGCGAATAAATATAAAAAGAACTGCACATAGAAGTACAGTTCTTAATTAATAATTAATTATTCAGCATCGTTGTTATCTTCGAGAGCAGCACGGATTGAAATGCTGATTCTCTTATCTTCTGCATTAATGTCGATAATTTTTACATTAACTTCATCGCCGACAGAAAGAACGTCCTTAACGTTTTCAACTTTCTTGTCAGCAATCTGAGAAATATGGATAAGACCGTCAATACCGTCGATAATCTGAGCGAATGCACCGAATGAAGTAATAGATACAACAGTAGCCTTTACAACATCGCCTATATTATAGTTATTCATAAAGATTTCCCAAGGATTATCTTCGGACTTTCTGTAACCGAGGGAAATTCTACCACTTTCCTTGTCAAGGTCTTTAATATAGACTTCAAGAGTATCGCCAACGCTTACAACTTCACTTGGGTGTCTGAGTCTCTTCCAGGAAAGTTCGGAAATATGAACCATTCCGTCTATTCCGCCTAAATCTACAAATGCACCAAAGCTTGTAAGTGACTTAACCTTACCTGTAAATTTATCACCGATAGCAGCTGTTTCCCAGAATTTAGCCTTAGCTTCTTCCTTACGAGCGTTCTGTACAGCTCTGATAGAACCTACTGCTCTCTTTCTGCCCTCAGTAACTTCAATAATCATGAATTCAACTTTTTTCTTAAGAAGCTGGTCAAGTTCTGCACCTCTTGGAAGACCTGTATGTGATGCTGGAATAAATACTCTCACACCATAGATATTAAGTGTAACGCCCTTATTTACGACATGCTGGATAGTACCTTCAAGAATAGTACCTTCTTCCTTAGCCTTCACAATTTTGTCATAGCCAGCCTGTTCGTCAACCTTTTTCTTAGAAAGAGTAGCAGTACCTTCGCCATCATTTACTTTAATAACGATAAGTTCGATTTCATCGCCAACGCTAACGATATCTTCAGGCTTTTTAGATGAATCATCTGTAAGTTCATCGAGAGCAACATAACCGGTGTGTTTAGTACCAAGGTCAACCACTACTTCTGTATTATTTACAGACATTACGGTAGCTTTTACTTTTTCTCCTGTATGTATTTTTTTGAATGACTGGTCAAGCAATTCCTGAAAGTTCTCCTCTTCTTGAATTGCATTCTTTTCAATTTCTGCCATTTTGGTTTGTACCTCCTTAATTATATAAGCTGGAGTAGATGCTCCAGCAGTAATGCCGATATTTTCAGCACCGGGAAGATTCAAAGTGTCAAGCTCGTCCGAATTTTCTATATGATAAGTTTTACAATAGCGACTGCAAACCTCATATAATTTAACAGTATTTGAACTGTGGCGACCACCGACAACAATCATCACATCAGATTTCCGAGCGAGTTCACGGGCATCAGTCTGTCGGGTATCAGTAGCATTACAGATTGTATCGAATATAACAATATCGTGGACGTATTCTGGAATCTCTTTCAAACACTTTTCCCATACTAATATATTATACGTTGTTTGAGCGACAAAAGCAAGCTTTTTTTGAAAATTTTTATCAAGATTTTCAAAAAAGTGATTTAACTCAAAATTATCCTTAAAAACAAGGCAGTTTTCGTCACAATGCCCAACAATGCCTTGTACTTCCGGGTGGTTCACATCGCCTGCAATCAACACGAAACAGCCATTTTTAGATTGTTCATCAACAATTCTGTGAATTTTTGAAACAAATGGGCAAGTAGCATCAAGCATTCTGTTACCTTTAAGTCTGATTTGTTCATAGACTTCCCTGCCCACGCCATGAGAACGTATAACAACCGTTTCATCTGGCAGAAGTTCGTCAACTGAACTAATAATTCTTGCTCCTTTTTTTTCCATATCATTAACAACGTCCTGATTATGGATAATAGGGCCGAGAGTTGCTACTTTAGTTCCCTTATAAAGTTCATTATACACCATTTGAACAGCCCTGTCAACCCCAAAACAAAAGCCTGCCGATTTAGCGACGGTAATTTTACTCATTATTTTCCTCCGGTTCACCCTCAACGAGATTTTTTATATCAGCCATATAACGATTTTTAAGTTTAACAATTTGACGTGGATTAGGTTCATCACAGATTTCGCAATAATCTGCCGGATTTATGGGAGTACCATATTTAACTGTAACTTTTGTGCGAAATTTCAGTTTTTCGCCGAAAACGATTCCGACTGGTATTATCGGCTTGCCGGAACGGGCAGATATAAGGGCAGCACCTGAATGTCCTTTATGAACCTTTCCGTCTTTGGAACGTGTTCCCTCCGGAAAAATCATAAGACTACTGCCGTTATTAAGTGCTTCAACAGCAGTATCTATAACACCGGAATCTCCTTTTCCTCTTGATACCGGAAACGCTCCCAGTGCTTTAATCAAGCCACCGAAAAGCTTATTTTTAAAGAGTTCTTCTTTAGCCATAAAAGCGTGTTTACGGGGAGTTGCACAACCTACAAGCGGAGGGTCTGCATAGGTTCTGTGATTGGAAGCATATATAACGGAGGTATCCTTAGGAATATTTTCTCTACCCTCATAGTGCAGATTAAACGCAATAGTCATAGCTATTCTTACAAGAGCTTTAGCAATAGCATAAAACATAGTATCACCTGCCTGTCTTATCATTGATTATACGTATAATTTCTGTTACTGATTGATTCAAATCAAAATCGGTTGTATCCACAAGAATAGCATCATCAGCTTGTTTAAGCGGAGAAACAGACCTATTCATATCATTATAATCACGTTCTATAATATCACTAAGAATTTTCTCATAACATGGACAATCAGGTTTCTCGGAAAGTTCCTTGTAACGACGATTAGCACGTTCTTCCGGTGTAGCCGTCAGAAATATTTTTACTTCTGCATCAGGAAGAACAACAGTTCCTATATCTCTGCCGTCCATAATCACATTATTTTCATGTGCTATTTTTTTCTGGGTATCAAAAAGATACTCACGAACTGCTGGAATAGCAGAAGTTCTTGATGCCTCCATAGAGATTTCTGGAGTTCTTATTAATCCGGAAACATCTCTGTCACCTAAAAAAACTTTTTGAACCCCATCATCAAACTTTATTGAAACATCAGCATTACATATTTTTTCAGGGATTTCATCATCTGAAATATTGTTCTCAATAAGATAAAGTGCAATAGTTCGATATAAAGCTCCTGTATCAACATATATATATCCAAGTTCAG
Organism: uncultured Alistipes sp.; assembly: GCA_964616595.1. Lineage (GTDB taxonomy): Bacteria > Bacillota > Clostridia > Oscillospirales > Ruminococcaceae > Ruminococcus. Next base: position 1,500 of record CAZTUV010000065.1, on the reverse strand, counting down.
CTGAAATCATTTTAGCGACAGTACTTTTACCTGCTCCTGCCGGCCCGTCAATTGCAATATTTATACCCATTTTTTTACTCCTTTACATATATAGTGAAGCGGTGTATGCAGTTGAAAAAGCTATCTGCAAATTAAAACCACCTGTATAAGCGTCAACATCAATGACTTCTCCCGCAAAGAAAAGTCCACTTATAATTTTTGACTCCATAGTCTTAGGATTTATTTCCTTAACCGAAACTCCTCCGCTTGTTATAATTGCCTCATCAACCGGTCTGAATCCTGAAACTCTTACAGGAAACGCTTTTATCAATTCCCCTAATTTATGGCGTTGTTCTTTAGTAATACCATTAATTTTCTGTTCCGGAGAAATTCCCGAAAGTTTCACAATAACCGGAATAAGTTTTGCGGGAAGGAGTTTCCTTATACCGTTAATGAAATCACGATTAAGGTTTTCAGAAAAATCCCGTTGAATCCGAATATCAAGCTGTTCCGATGAAAGGGCAGGTTTAAGGTCAATAAGAACTTTGTACCTGTCAGGACACATTTCACGAATATGTGAACTTGCACTTAAAACAAGTGGGCCTGACATTCCAAAATGTGTGAATAGCATTTCACCTTGTTCTGAAAATATAAGTTTATCATAATCATAGAGATTAAGCTTAACATTACGCAAAGAAAGCCCCATCATTTCTGCACAATACTTGTCGGGAGAAACCAGCGGAACAAGACTTGGCTTTATTTCCGTTACAGTATGGCCGGCACTTTCTGCAAGAATATAGCCATCACCTGTCGAACCAGTATTGGGATAGGATTTTCCACCACAGGCTATAAGTACAGATTTGGCATAATAATCTTTTCCACCTGCTCTAACACCTATACAAGTATTATTTTCTGTAATAAGACTTGTAACACGTTTATTTATAATTTCAACACCAGACTTTTTCATTTCACGAATCATTGCATCGGCAACATCATTTGCATTATCACTTACAGGGAATACTCTGTTTCCTCTTTCGGTCTTGACAGGGACACCAATTTCTTCAAAAAAGTCAATAGTATTACAGGCATCGAACATTGAAAATGAACTATACATAAATCTTGGATTAACAGGAATATTTTTCATATGTTCCTGTACATCTGAATTATTCGTGATATTACAACGACCCTTGCCTGTAATCCGTAGTTTTCTGCCAAGTTTTTCATTCTTTTCAAAAAGCAATACACTTTTTCCGAACCGTGAAGCATGAACACCTGCAAAACAGCCCGCTGCACCGCCTCCTATTATAATTATATCCGTCATTTTTTCATCAGCCTTTTCATAAATTCACGCATTTCTGCACGTCTCTTTTCTGTTTCATAAACATCAACATTCCATTTTTCATCAATCCGAATCAAGATATCACCTTCACGGGCGTTATCCGGAATCAGACAACGTTGTATTTCAGTAATTATACCGTCAATTTCCAGAACAGCAAAATCATTTTCCAAACGGTCTATAAT
>CAZTUV010000064.1:0-10686 GCA_964616595.1 uncultured Alistipes sp. | reverse complement strand
TCTATATACACTTATTACATTATATCATACATTCCAGTAATTTTCCATAGTTTTTTTAGACTTTTCTAAAATTTCACTTTTTTTATTAATTTCGTCCAAAAATATCCACCGAATACGTGTATTTTTTCTAAACCATGTAAGCTGTCTTTTGGCGTAACGGCGTGTTTCCTGTTTTATCATGTCGATACATTCTGTAAGCGACATAGTATTTTCAAAATATGGTATCAGTTCTTTATAACCGATAGCATTTGAAGATGTTTTTTGATTGCCCATTTTCCATATATTTTCGACTTCAGAAACAAGACCGTTTTTTACCATTTCATCAACACGATTATTTATTCTGTCATAAAGAATCTGCCTGTCATGAAAATTAAGACCAATTATAAGTGAATCATAAGGGCTTTCGGCAAGACGGCTTTCGGCTTTAACTTCACTGAAACGCCTGCCTGTAACATGAAATACTTCCAAAGCACGCACAACACGTACAAGATTATTCATATGGATATTTTCAGCAGACAATGAATCTATTTCAAAAAGCATATTATGCAAATATTCGTTACCTTTTTCTTTTGCAACAGCATATAGTTCTTTACGATAATTCTCATCGCTGCCACCTTCTGAAAATTTAATATTGTTCAACAATGAATCAATATATAATCCTGTTCCTCCGACTATTATCGGGAGTTTTTTGCGATTTAAAATATCTCTTATTTTTTCATTTGCAAGATTAACATAATCAGAAACGCTGAACGAAACATTTCTATCAAGGAAACTAATCAAATGATGAGGTATGCCCTGCATTTCTTCCGGAGAAGGTTTTGCTGAAGCTATATCCAGCCCCTTGTAAATCTGCATTGAATCAGCTGAAATAATTTCGCCATTATATTTTTTTGCCAGTTCTATTCCAAGAGAAGTTTTTCCCGAAGCAGTAGCTCCTACTACCGCAAGAACCTTAGGTTTCATTTTTTCGTCCACTAAATCTCCCCTTTCTATATACGTTTAAACTGATGTGCAATATTATTTTCAGTCATTATGAACATAACAGGTCTGCCATGTGGACAGTGACGTATTCTATCATCATAATACACCTGCTCAGCCAATGCCTGTAACTCTTCGATACTATTTTTATCATTGGCTTTTATGGCGGATTTACAAGCAACTGTATGTAACATATCATCAAGCAAATGCGATTGTGGATTTTGTACATGAAGACAAAGATTTTCTGCCACTTCTGAAATAATTGTTTCAACGTCTGTATTGTCCACAAAAGTAGGTACAGCTTTTGCTATAATGCAAGGATTTTCAGAAAAATCAAACATAAATCCCATATCAGCAAGCAATTCTGTATTTTCCATCATCGCACTGAACTCATCTGCCGTGAGAAGTACTTTTATATCTGTCAACAGCATTTGCATATATTGACGGCAATTACGGCTTTTCAATCTTTCAAAGATTATTCTTTCATGGGCAGCGTGCTTATCAATAATAATCATTTTTTTATCTTCAGTTTCAGCGATAACATACAAACCCATTACTTCTCCAACAACATGAATTGATGGTTTAATATTTTCAGATATTTCAGATTTCATTATTTTTTCTTCAGGCTGTTCCGAATCGTTAAATATACTTTTTTCGATATAGTTGAAACCCTCAAGCATTACTGGTTGTTGTTCTTCATTTACAATTTCATGTTGTATATCATTTTCATTGATTAAAACACTATCGTCGGGGACTTCATTGATATTTTCCGGAATTTTGATTTCAGTTTCTGGAATTTTCTCAACAGGTGTAAATATAGATGTATAATTAAGAGTTTCTTGTTGTTCTTCCTTAATGACTGGTACTTCACGTTCATTTTTTTCTTCTGAAAACTCAAACTCATAAATCAGTCCATCTTTTACCATAGTGTTCTTTACAGCAAAGTATATGGCATCTGAAACTTCTTTTTCATTTGCAAAACGCACTTCAGCTTTTGAAGGGTGAATATTGACATCAGTTACAGCTGGATTTATATCAATCATCAATACACAAGCCGGAAACTTTCCGGTCATAAGCATGCTATCATAGGCACTTTCCAGAGCAGACGAACATATCTTTGAACTTATATATCTGCCATTTACAAAAAAGTTTTGATAAGCACGATTATTTTTAGAATAAAGTGGCTTTACAATATAACCTGATATATGTATTCCATTACTTTCATAGTCAACGGACATCATATCATGAACAAAATCACGTCCATACACCGAATAAATTGCCGAATAAAGCTTGCCATCTCCACTTGAATTAAGTTCAATACGATTATCACGTATGAATTTGAACGCAATTTCAGGGTGTGACAAAGCAGTTTTATGAACAATCTGACTGATAGCATTTGCCTCTGTGACATCTTTTTTCATAAACTTCCGTCTTGCCGGCACATTAAAAAACAAATCACGTATTATAATAATCGTACCGTCCGGACAGCTTCCCTTTTCATAGGATATTTCATTACCGCCTTCGATATTATATATAGTACCACTTTCATGATTTTTAACCTTTGTCATAAGTTCGACTTTAGAAACAGCTGTAACAGATGCCAGTGCTTCCCCTCTGAATCCAAGTGTATATATGCTTTCAAGGTCTTTCTTTTCATAAATTTTACTTGTTGCATGACGTTTAAAAGCATTTGGTACATCATCAAAAGAAATTCCACAACCGTCATCTGTAACACGCATATAAGTTTTTCCGCCATTTTTTATTTCGACTGTAATATGACTTGCCCCTGCATCTATTGAATTTTCAATTAATTCTTTTATTACAGAGGCAGGTTTCTCAATAACTTCCCCTGCTGAAATAAGTTCAGCCACTTCCCTGCTTAAAACTCTGATAGACGACATAGAAAAACACTATCACTCAAAAATATAATTATATTGAGCAACTTTCCCCTTTCATAATGATAAACCTGCAACAAAATTCCGTCTGATAACTTAAAAGGATTAAGTTTCACCAAACTATCCCTATAATCCACTGTGAGATTTGCCAATCATATGCCAAGTATTGTAAATACTCCATATTCAGCAAAAACTTCCTGAACCCATTCATTAAGGTCTTTAACAGCCTCTTTAGTACGTCCAAAAGCTGTTTCGCATATTAAATTCCAGAGTTCCGGAGTAATTTCCATCGGTTCATATGGTGAATATTCCGGCATCACATCGAGGAAAAGTCTTTTCATTCCAGTATCTGTAAAATCTTCATCATACATATAGATTGAATCGTCATTCCAGAAAAGGTTGTTCCATTTACCCTTAAAGAATTCGTAGCAATCTGTTCCTCTCAGTTCATCTTTTTTAAAAAAGTATTTCAAGGTATCACTCCCTGTCAAAAATAGTATGATTATTATTAATAGCCATAATAGCCATAATCATAAGTATAGTCATAATATCCATAATCATATCCGTAATCATAATAGCCATAATTATAATCGTAATTATAATCATAGTAATCATATACGGCAGTAGTTGTTGTAGTTGTTGTGTTAGGGTCTACAAAAGTTCCTGCAACATAGCCAGCAAATGTAGTAGTGACTGATGACGTCTCAACCGGAACAGTTTCCTCAGGAATTTCTGTTGTAGTTGTAACTGTGGTTGTAGTTGTTGTTTCTTCTTCAACCGTATCCTCAACAACATCAGTAGTTGTTTCAGTAGTGTCTTCTATCCGGAAACTCTCATCAATAAGACCCATTTCATATTTTTTTGTAAGTATTCTTAAAACGCTTTCATCTATACGTGAAGACTCAATATCACCATTTTCAACAGCCTGACATATAGCATTGATTGCCTCGTCAAGGTCTACCGGCATAAGAATCATATCAACTCCGGCATTTACTGCCAGAACAGCAGCCTCAGCAGATGTATATACTTCAGTTATAGTACTCATCATATGGGAATCTGTTATAATAACGCCATCAAAGCCTAATTCCTGCCTTAAAAGTTCGGTAACCACTGTATATGACAAATCAGATGGCAACCAATCGCCTACACCGGTTATAACCTGATGTCCAACCATTACAAAATCAGTTCCCGATTCAATTCCTGCCTTAAAAGGAATGAAATCAGTTTCACGTAAATCATCAACGGAGCGTTCTATAATGACGCTCGAATCAGTATGAGTATTTCCGTCTGCCGCTCCGAGACCAGGAAAATGTTTTAAAGTTGCATATACTCCAGCATCTTTAAGACCTATGGCAACATTGGAAGCCATATTTGCAACGACTTCAGAATCGGAACTGAATATACGTCCACCAAGTTCACTGGCATCACTTATATTAACATCTGCTACCGGAGCAAAATCCAGATTAAAGCCAAGAGCTTTAAGTTCAGAGCCAATTGTATAGCCTATCTCATATGAAACATGAGTATCATTTTGTTCACCATATACTGACATATCGTCAAAAGATGCCGTACCCAGAGAATCAGCAACTCTTGCGATAGTACCGCCCTCTTCATCGACTGACATAAACATTCCTATGCCACTGTTTGCAAGCGAACATTCTTGAATATTGCTTATCAATTCAGTAGTTTGTTCTGTTGTTTCAAGGTTTTCGGAAAACATTATTAATCCGCCGATTGGATAATTTATAATCGAATCCTCAACAGTTTCATCATAAAGTGTAACAACGTCCCAGCCAGAAACCTGCTCAGGTGTTGTAATGAACATCTGACAAACCTTTTGTCTTAAATCCATATTTTCAAGAATTTCTTCAGCAACTGTTTTTTCAGGAGCAGGTGGTTCAGTGGGTTCAGTTATTTCTTCTGTAACAGGCTCTGTGGAAGGTTCTTCAGAAACTTCATTAGCTGACTGTTTTTCGGCACAGGCACAAAGCATAAGACTCATACTGAGAGTCATAGCCATAAATTTGTTTACCTTCATTTACAATCCTCCTATTTATTTATAATTTCCATTATATCTTCAAGCAATAATCTGCACTCACTGTCTGTAAGTTCATTTATATTAGTTTTTTCCAGCATATCTAAAGCCAAATCACGTTTCATTTCATCAAATGTTATCTGTCCGTCTTTTTCATCAGAATCATGTCTGACATAATTGTTGCCATTTTCCATTTCTGAAAGTAATTCTTTAGCACGATTAACAACTTTCAGAGGAAGTCCGGCAAGTTTTGCAACATCAACGCCATAACTTTCATCAACACCGCCACGTACTATTTTACGCAAAAAGCGTATATTCCCTCCATGTTTATTAACTGCAATGCTGTAATTCTTAACGCCGTCAAGTTCATTTTCAAGACCGATAAGTTCATGGTAATGTGTTGCAAAAAGAGTTTTACAGCCTAACTTTTTTGAAGTACATATATGTTCTGCAACAGCACGTGCTATACTTACGCCATCGTATGTTGAAGTACCTCTGCCGACCTCATCTAAAACAACAAGGCTATCCGGGGTTGCATTATGTAAAATATCTGCCACTTCACTCATTTCCACCATAAAAGTACTTTGTCCAGCTGTCAAATCATCGGAAGCACCTATCCTTGTAAAAATCTTGTCCACTATGGAAATCCTTGCCGATTTCGCCGGAACAAATGAACCTATCTGAGTCATAAGAACTATTAAGGCAGTCTGACGCATATAAGTTGATTTACCAGACATATTTGGTCCTGTAATTATCGACATTCTGTTACTTTTTTTATCTATATAGATATCATTGGGTATAAATACCTCATCTTGTAACATAAGTTCAACGACAGGGTGTCGTCCGTCTTTTATATCAATCGAACCATCAAGTGAAATTTCGGGCTTTATATAGAAGTTTCTGATAGCAACATCTGCAAATGAACATAATACATCAACAGAAGCAACTGCCAGAGCTGTTTTTTGAACTTTTTCAAGCATAGTAGCAAGATAATCACGCACTTCACTAAAAATATCCATTTCTAAAGAAAGAGCCTTGTCTTTTGCACCAAGTATGGAATTTTCAGCATTTTTAAGTTCTTCAGTTATAAATCTTTCAGAATTTGCAAGTGTTTGTTTTCTTATCCAGCCGTCCGGAATAAGGTCATAATATGAACGGGTTACTTCAAGATAATATCCAAATACTTTGTTGTAACCTATTTTCAGATTTTTTATACCTGTAATTTCACGTTCACGTTGTTCGATTTCAGCAATTATTTCCTGACCATGATTCATTATATGACGTAAATTATCAAGTTCCTGATTGAAATTTTCCTTAATGATACCACCGTCTTTTACAGCCACAGGAGGGTCATCTATTATAGCTTTTTCAACAAGTGTCACTATTTCTTCCAGTCCTGAAATATCCTTATTGTATTTCTGTAACAATTTTGAACCTTCAAGTTTTTCAAGCTGTTGTTTAATATACGGCAGTTGCATTGCAGTAACTGATAATGCTTTTAAATCACGTGGATTAGCCCTTTTATACATAACTTTTGTCATAAGTCTTTCAAGGTCATATACTTGTTCAAGTAATGCCTGCAATTCATAAAGCACAACACTGTTACGTTTAAGTGAATCAACTGCATCAAGGCGTTCAATTATTCTTGCCGGACTTTTCAGAGGTTGTTCAATCCAATTTTTAAGCAGACGACGTCCCATAGAAGTCTTTGCCGAATCAAGTACCCATAATAATGAACCTTTTCTCTCTTTATTTCTGATAGTTTCAGTAAGTTCAAGATTACGGCGGGCATTTAAATCAAGACCCATAAAATAATCGCCATTAAGTATTTCTATTGATGTAAACCGTGAAACAGATGTTTTCTGAGTATCATTTATATAATCAAAAAGCCCGCATACCGCCGAACAACCTGCACCACTTGTACCTATACCTAAAATATCAGCTTTTTTTCCGAATACCTTTTCAATATCATCTAACTTTATCTCAGGTGAAAAACACTCATTATCCCTTAAAGTAACAAAGCTTTTCAGACGCAATTTTATAAAATCAGAAACATTCTTCAGTGACAAAAAGCTTTCTGGAAATATAATTTCTGACGGCTGATACCTTGAGAGTTCGTTTATGATATCAGTTTGAATATTTTTCCCCTGAAATGTACTCAAATATGCTTCACCTGTCGAGATGTCCGCAAACGCCACACCACATGATTCGCTAAAGTCCTCATAAAATATACTGCATATATAATTGTTTCTGCTGTCATCAAGCATACTTGTCTCTGTAAGAGTACCTGGAGTTATGATTCGCACCACATCACGAACAACAATATCTTTACCTGCTGACGGGTCTGTAAGCTGTTCACCTATTGCAACCTTAAACCCTAAATCAATGAGTTTTTTTACATAAGTGTCAACTGCATGATAAGGAACGCCACACATAGGAGCACGTTCTTCCAAACCACAATCTTTACCCGTGAGGGTGATTTCTATCGCTTTTGAAACCTTTATAGCATCATCAAAAAACATTTCATAAAAGTCCCCGACACGAAAAAACAAGATACAGTCCTGATATTTTTCCTTAATATCAAGATATTGTTTCATCATAGCAGAAACTTTACTTTTGTCAATAACCATCAGCCACAGCCTCCGCAAGCAGAACAGTTACCTGAACAACCTTTAGGAGGTTCACAGGTATCAGGGTCTTCACCATTAGCACAAAGCGAAATTATCTGATTGATATTTGTAATAAGTTCTTCAAGAGCATTCTGAGCCTTATTAAAAGCAATCATATTTGAATTGCTCATTATTTTCTGATAAAGTGTTTTCGTTTCCTTATCGATATCATTTATTTTTGTAAAATCGGGATTTTCGGTACTCATTGCATCACGCATAGTATTGCGAAGATTTTCAAATTCTGCAATATCTTTCTGTAATTCTTTATCTTCATCATTAATCTGCTTGGCAATATTATATGCAATATACCTTTCATCTTGCTGAATAGCCTTGCCCAGTTCTCTTGTCATTTTAATAACATCCATAAAACATTCTCCTTTTATAGTTATATCTAAATATCATACGACTAAAGCCGCAGAATTCTCAGAAACTTTTCCAAATAAAAATATTTATCAAACGCTATTATGTTCATAAATATTTTCAACAATATTGCCATCAATATCGATTTCTGCAATATATGTATAATAAGGCCCTGAATCCACCTTTATAAAAATCTTTTCTTTCTCTGTCTGCACAGAAATATCGTAATAATAATTATTTTCCAAGATTTCACCCGAATCAAAGATTTTTACATTTTCGCCCTTTCCGAGCCTGTATAACTGACCATCACCAATGGCATCTTCTGTATATGGCTGATACAATATATATCCGTCATAAAACGATATGCGTCTGACATTTTCGCTAAGTTTTTCGCAGGTATAATCATTTAAATCCATACGTAAGAGATTATGTTCGTTTGAAACAAAGTACATATAATCTCCGCTGAATATTCCTGCTCCACCTTCATCAAGAGAAGTATCGACAGAATTTTCCATATCATATACTCCATATCTGAGATAATCCGCCTCATAAAAGATAAGGTTATTCCAAACTGAATATTTACTTACCTGAAGATTTGTATAAGCTACTGTTTCAGCATCTGAACAATCGTATTTCATACGCATAAATCGTGTTCCACTCTCATCTTTTAACAGAAAGTATATATATTCTTCTGTAAAATAAACATCAGAAATATTTTGTTCTTCATATTGTAAAAATGTATAATCACCGTCTTTAAACGAACAAAATTTATCTTTTCTGTAACTTCCATAAAAAGCATCATTTTTATAAAGATATGCTGTAAAATCGTCAGCATTATTCAAAAATGAATACTTTCTGTCCTCAGTTTCACAGCCCAGAACATAATAATCATTTTCCCTGCCGTTTTTATAAACATAATAATAACGTTTATTTTCATCAGAAAAAATTATTTTATTGTTATTAAGATAATAAGTTTCATCAGGTTCATCTATTTCAATATCAGTAACAGCATCAAAGACTTCTTCAGTGATTTCCGTTACAGGTTGAACAACAGAATCTTTTTCTTCAATTGAATTGTTCATATTTGCAGATGGAACAGTTTTTCCACACCCCACAAGAGTAACAACTGCCAAAATAGCAATAAGCTTTTTCATAGCATTTTACCAATAACAGCCCAGTTCATAGAATCTATAACCTGAACTTCCACAAACTGTCCTACAAGTGACTTATCCCCTTCAAATTCAACGATTATAAATTCGTCACTCTTTCCGGTAACATAACCTTCACGTTTCTTTGAAACCCCATCAACAAGCACACGCATTTTTTTACCTACAAACCGCTTATAATGTTCTGTTGAAACTTCACGTTGTACTTCAAGCAATTTTCTCATACGCTGACCTTTAATATCTTCAGGAATAGTATCTGTAATTTCAGCAGCTTTTGTACCGGTACGCTCTGAATATATAAAAGAATATATATTATCATACTTGACTTTTTTTATAAGGTCAACAGTAGAATTAAATTCTTCATCTGTTTCATTCGGGAATCCCACTATCAAATCAGTAGTAAGCGAAAAATCTGGAGATTTTTTTCTGATATATTCAACTATTTCAAGATATTTTTCAACTGTATATTTTCTGTTCATACGTTCAAGAACATTATTGTTTCCGCTTTGAACGGGCAAATGAAGATGTTTTGCCACTTTATCGCATTCAAAAATCACATCAATAAGTTCAGAAGATGCATCTTTCGGGTGTGAGGACATAAAACGTATTATAAAATCCCCTTCGATTTTATTCAATTCACGTAAAAGTTCCGGAAAACTCATGCCATTTTTTAAATCTTTACCATATGAGTTGACATTTTGACCAAGCAGCATTATTTCCTTGTAGCCATTAGTGACAAGGTTTTTAACTTCATTGATGATATCTTCTGACCTTCGACTTCTTTCACGTCCTCTTACATATGGCACTATACAATATGTGCAGAAATTATTGCACCCGAACATTATCGGAACTGATGCTTTAAAAGTACTTTCCCTTACTTGTTCAGCCTGCTCTGAAAAATCATCATATTCACTTATATCTGCTGAAAACTTCTTACCTTTAAGACATTCAAGCAATAATAACGGCAATGAATTAATAGCTGAAGTACCCATTACAAAATCAACCTGAGGATATGAATTTTTTATTTTTTCTGCAATATGTTCCTGAGCCGTCATACAACCCGCAACTCCTATGATAAGAGAGGGTTTTTCTTCCTTAAGTTTTTTCAGACTGCCTATGATTCCAAAAACTCTGTCTTCAGCACTTTCACGAACCGCACAGGTATTAAGTATAATAATATCAGCTTGCTGTTCATCTTCTGTAAAATCATATCCTACATTTTTCAATAGGCCCTTTATCTTTTCTCCATCTGAAACATTAAGCTGACACCCAAAACTTCTGACATAAGCAAGACGTTTTTTATCACCTAAAATATTCAGAATATCATTAATAATTCTTTTTTCCATTAAGAATCAATTACCTCTCATTCAAATTAATTAGTAATACCTTGCTGGGCAAAGAAACAAACCTGTTCTTTTATAAAGCAATATTCAAAATATACATTGCATAAATATTTTTGTTTCATTGAATACATAAACTGATATTTCTGCAAATTTCTACACATATGATTATATAAAATTTAATTTTTAAAGTCAATGGAACTGTTTGTAAAACTATTTCTGTTGAAAATAAAGACTTATTAC
>CAZTUV010000063.1:0-10887 GCA_964616595.1 uncultured Alistipes sp. | reverse complement strand
CAATGAGACCATAAGGTCTTATTTTTATACTAATTTTTAAATTTAGGAGGAAAAAGCAATGGCAGAAGAAACAAAAGAACAGGTTCAGAATGAACCAGAAAATCAGGCTGAACCAAAGTCAGAACCAGAAAAGAAAGAGGAAATAACTCCTGTTTCTGATGAAGAAAAAACCGAACTTGAGGAATTCCGTAAATGGAAAGAATCCAAGAAAACCGAAATCGAAAAGCAGACAGAAGCTTATCAGAAATCAGAAAAGGCTCGAATCGAAGCTGAAGCTAAAATTTCAGACTATGAAGCTAAATTCACAGCATTGAAAAGCGGTGTAGCAACTGATAGTCTTGATGATGTAATTGCTCTTGCAAAGCTTAAAATCGACAAAAACACGTCTCTTGAACAGGCTGTCGAATCGGTTCTTGAAAAGTATCCTCACTTCAGAGGAAATCTGACAACAGGCACACATACAAACAATAACAACAGCAGAATGTCAGGAGTCGAAGCAGCATTTTATGCGAAAAATCCTGACCTCAAAGCGTAAGGAGGTAATTTATTTATGGCTCATGAATTACAGGAAAGATATTCAAAGCTTGTACTTGCGAAAATGCGAAAGGAAGCCACTCTGAAAGACGGTATTGTTTTCAATAACGATTATGAAGGTAATCCGAAGTCAGGTTCTGTGAAAATACCAGTCAGAGACGAAGAAGTTTCCGTATCCGATTACGACAAAGCAAACGGTGTAAATGCCGGTACAAGTGCCACAAAATATATTTCTATCTTGATTAACAAGGACAAGGCTGTAAGTGAAATAATTGATGGATATGAAGCGTCCGCCGTTCCTGATAATCTTGTTGCTGATAGACTTGACAGTGCAGGATATTCAATGGCAATGACTCTTGATAATGACGGCGGGTCTGAACTTCTGGCTGGTGGCGAAGTTTATAACACAACAAGTGTTGACAGTACATCGGCATATGATTTGATTGTAGACGTCAGAAAAGCCATGTCAAAGGCAAATGTTCCGAATAATGGAAGATATCTTCTCGTAACTCCTGATTTTTACGCACTTCTTCTCAAGGATAAAGACCATTTTGTGGACTCTTCGTCTCTCGGCGACAGCATAAAACAATCTGGTGCTTTGGGCAGAATTGCAGGATTTACCGTTTACGAATGGAACGACGATACCGCAAATCTTCAGTTCGTCGCAGGTCACCCGAAGTTTGCAACACGTGTGAAAGAATGGTCTGTGCCTGTCAGAGTTGAGGATATGAAAGACGGAAAACATATCGGTGCTTCATGGGTAAACGGCAGAATGGTATATGCACATAAAGTTCTCAGAAGTTCGGCGATAAGACCTGTGTACGCTCCGGGTTCGCTTACACTTTCGCAGGGTTCATATTCATCAGGAAAATGTAAAATAACTGTTGTTCAGTCAGCGACTTCATCTTTCACATATCGTGTAAATCCTGCCACAAGGGCGAAATGCAATGAAGAGTTCTCATCACCAACGGCATTTACATCAGGTACAACAGATATTACTTGTTCAAAGGGAGACATCATTGAAATAATTGACCTTGACAGCAATTCAAAATGCGTAAATGTTGGATATATCACAGTATCATAATGATAGAATTTTATAAAAACATATGGAAAGGAAATTTTGACGGTTCAGACGAAGAACTTGAAAAATTACTTTCCATTTCGTCCGATATCATCAGCAATGAAATTTTTCTAAGCGGTTGCATAATCGAAGAAATACCTGATATTTTTTCTGACAGTGTAAAAAAAGCTATATGTTCTCAAGCTGATTTTATCAATAATAATGGTGGTGTTGATGCTGTGAGCTGTAATCAGATACAATCTGCAACTGTTGGAAAATTCAGCTATACTTCATCATCTGAAAAATGCAATCTTTCGGATTTGTGCAATCAGGCTGCGTCATATCTCATACCAACAGGATTACTTTACAAGGGGATTTGATATGCTAGCAATACCTAAAAATCTGCTGATACATTCGGCAGTGCTGCAATCTGTGACAGAGGACAAATGGCAGTCTGAAACCACAGAAACAATTGCAGAACTTAAAAAAGTCAGAATTGATCCATCTTCAAAACTGGTAACATCAAAGGATAACAGACAGGTTAATCTGTCTGCCGTCCTTTTTTTCGACTGCAAAAACAGCCGTCCATATGATATAAGCTTTGAACACGGGCAGAAAATAGTCTTTCAGGGTACTGAATACACAATTGAAACTATTGAAAAGCTATATGATAACAGCAAACTTCATCATTATGAACTGGGGCTGATTCTATGAAAGTAACATTTAATATGAGTGCTGTCAAGGAAAGAATTGAGAGTGCGGGTCAGAAAGCAGTTTTCATAGTTGCACAACAGGCTTTGAAGGACTGCAATTATTATTGCAAACAGGATACGAGCGAGTTAATTGACAGCAGTATATTACATTCCGATTTCGAGAAAGGCATACTCATATGGCAAACACCTTACGCAAGATACCAGTATTATCTTGACGACACCAGAAAAGATAAAAATCCGAATGCTTGCAAAATGTGGGCTCATGTTGCCTTTGCAAAGCACAAAAAAGAATGGTTTGATGTGATGAAAAATGCTTTCGGAAATCTCGCAAAGGAGTAAACATATGTTTTCGGAAATGCTCGAAAAAATAACTGAAATTGCTGATATTGACAATATAGGTCAGCTTTCTGAGAACGGTGGAACATCTGCCGAAATCGCTCCGTCATCATCTGTATCAAGATATCTCGACGGTTCGTCATCTGATGTACTGTCAGTTCTGATACTCTCAAAGCATAAAAATCAGAAAACTGCTCTTGACAAACTATGTGAAATATGCAACGTTCTTACAAGGCAAAAGAATATATCCACAAAAAGGTTGATTGCATACGGAATTACCATTGCAACTCAGCCGAATTATGTGGCAAAGGAAAATAATATGTGGATTTATTCATGTATCGTGAATTTTAATATCTATAACAAGGAGGAGTTTTAATGCCAGATATTTCGTTGAATTATGATTATGCGTTTAAAATCAACACTACTCCGGAGGGCAAATCGGAAACAATGACTGAAATCAAAAAAGGCTTTGATAATGTTTCTGAAGCTCTTAATGAAGTACTTTATCAGGGTTCGTTTTTAGGCGACAGCGGTTATGGTTCGTCATTCGTGACAGGCGGACAGCTTATTGTTACGCTTACAGGAGTCAGAATGATTGGTGATGCAGCACAGGATTACATTTTCAGCGATGCGGTTTACTATAACTGGGGAAAAGCTCGTGAAACAAAGGTGGAAATGAACTGTCCGGATGGAACTGTAATCACTTGTCCTGTTACTCTTGCCAAAATTTCAAGAAGTGGTGGTGCTGCCAATTCTGCAACTGCTATATCTGTTGAAATTCATTTTAATGGCAAGCCAACCATTTCGGAAACCGTTAATTCTGAAACGTTACAAACTGAAAACAACGAATAAGGAGGATAAAATATGGCTTATCAGATAAAGAAAGCAGATAAAATTACAGAAGATTTAGAACTTCTTGACAAGGATAACAATGTCACTCTGATAGTTCATGTTGATATTGAGGTTGGCAAAATTGCAAAAGAATACAGACAAATTCAGGTCGAACTGGCTAATACTCAGAAACTCGCTGAAAATGGTGATGAACAAGCTATTGAAAGTTTTGGAAATACAGTTATAAAGCTTTTCATATGCCTTTTTGGTGATGAAAATACTCAGAAAATCCTTGAATATTTTGAAAATGATTATACTGAAATGGCTGTGCAGTGTATGCCTTTCATGTTTGATGTAGTCCAACCTGCAATTGAAAAATACAGCCGTTCAAAACGTGAAATTATGGCAAACAACTATAATCTTTCACGTCAACAGAAAAGAAAACTTGGCATAAGATGATGTTTGATATAAAAAAACCTCTGCCCTGTTCATTTAGCTTCAAGGGCAGAGAATACAGACTTAATCTTTCATTCAACAATGTTCTGAATATTCTTGATTTGTTCAAAGATAAAACACTTATGAACTATGAAAAATATGAATTTGCAGCCGTCATGCTCTCAGATGACAGCAAAAAAATGCCTGTTAAGGCTCTGAATGCGATTTTTGAAGAATATATATCACTTAGCCGAAATTCTGAAAATAAAACCGGTCTGAAAACATTCGACTTTGAACAGGACAGCATATATATCTACTCATCATTTATGGCTGATTACGGTATTGACCTTTTTGAACAGCAGAATAAAATGCACTGGTGGAAGTTTATTTCACTGTTTCAGGGACTTTCAGACAAAACAAAAATGCATGAAGTTTTGAGCATAAGACAGCGTGAAATCCCTGAACCGAATAAATATAACGCACAGGAAATCCGAAGATTACATGAACTTAAAGCATACTATGCACTTGATATTTCACAGGAAGAACGTGAGGAAAACTTTAGGAATGGTGTTAAAAATCTTGCAGATACATTAAAAGCAAGAGCAAAAGGCAGGTGATTGAATGGCAGACGGAGTTGTTGAATATGACATAAGAGCGAATAACGAATATCTTGAACAGGATTTGAATGAGGCACAGAGCATTGCTGAAAATGGCGGAAATAATCTTACTGAAATTGCAGGAAAAGTAGCCAAAGCAATTGGTGCAGCGTTTGCTACGGCAGGAATTGCAGAAGGCGTGAAAAAAGTTACAGGTCTTGCAACGGGGTTAGAAAAAGCAATGAATGAATTTTCAGCAAGTACAGGAATCGCAATCGAGAATACTGAAAATTATGAACAGGTGCTAAAAAACATATATGCCAATAATTATGGTGAAGACTTTCAGGATATTGCGTCATCAATTGCACTTGTAAATAAAAATCTCGGTGAAATGTCAGATGAAGAACTTCAGAACGTTACCGAATCAGCACTTGCTTTGCGTGATACTTTTGAATATGATGTTGCAGAAAGCACTCGTGCCGCAAAAGCTATGATGGAGAATTTTAGCATTTCCGGAGATGCTGCAATGTCAATGATTGCGGCAGGTGCTCAGAACGGTCTTGACTATTCTGGGGAACTTATTGACAGTATCAATGAATATTCAGTACATTTCGCAAAGATGGGACTTACTGCTGATGATATGTTCAATATTTTTCAAGCTGGTGCTGAAAATGGTGCATGGAATCTTGACAAGATAGGCGATGCAGTCAAGGAAATGTCTATCAGAGTAATTGACGGTTCAAACACGACAGCTGAGGGCTTTGCCGCAATAGGTCTTAATGCCGATGAAATGGCTTATAAATTTGCAGCCGGAGGAGATACAGCAAGACAAGCATTTCAGGAAACTTTGATTGCACTCTCATCAGTGGAAGACCCTATCGCTCAAGATGCTGCCGGAGTGGCTCTTCTCGGAACTATGTGGGAAGACCTCGGAAAAGATACTGTTGCTTCTCTTACCGGAATCATGGGACAGTCATATGATACTCAGAATGCCATGGAAGGCATAAAGTCGATAAAATTTAACGACCTCGATAGCATGCTTGAAGAGTTAAAAAGAAATTTTGAACTTGTAGCATTGCCGATTGGCGAACTGTTGATACCTCAGTCAAAAAAGATAATCGAAACACTTGTACCACTAATACAAACGTATGCTCCGAAAATTGTTGATGTAATCAGCGAAATAATATCATACGGCACGGAGTTAAAAAATGCTGTGTTGGATAAGCTGATATCTGTATTCAACGAACTGAAAGAACCTATTATGCAGTTTGTTGGTGACTTGATTCCAAAGCTTGCGGAATTGTTTGAAAAAATCGGAGCAAGAATTACCGAAACAGCTTCTTCAGTAATCCCTTTACTTATAAGTATACTGAAAGATATGGCAACCGAGTTTTCAGAAATGATAAATGCGATACTTCCGCAACTTATTGAAATATGGGATAAAGTAGGTCAGGTGTTTTCTGATTTCATAAAAACTCTTATTCCGAAGCTTATAAGTTTGTTTAAGGAATTTTCAAAACCTGTAATGTCGCTTGTTTCCGAAATTTTGCCAAAACTTATCGATATAGTTTCGAGATTGTATGATGTATTTTCTTCAGTTGCAATAACTGTTATACCTGTACTTGTTGATGCATTTCTAACAATTGTACAAGCCGTTCTGCCGCTTATAACCGAAATAATTCCCAAGTTTCTCGAGTTGGCAGTAGGTCTTATTGAACCTCTTGTATCGCTGGCCGAAACAATATTGCCTGCACTTGCAGATTGCTTTAGTTCGATTGTAACTGTTGCGTCGGAAATAATTGCAGCAGTTCTTCCAGTGCTGATAGACCTTTTCAATACACTTATCCCGATTATACTTGATATTGCAGAGAACGTTCTTCCGGTGCTCGCGGAATGGTTCACCGCTGTTGCTGACGTTGTAATGGGCATAATTGAAACAGTTTTGCCGATATTAATAGACCTTTTTGACGACCTTGTACCAGTGATAATGGATATAGTGAATACGGTTTTACCAGCGATTACAGATGCATTCAACGTGCTGAAAGAGCCAATAAATGACCTTATTAAATCAATTTTGCCACTGTTGCAGGAAATACTTGAAAACATCGTAAAACCAGCAATCGACGATATGATACCAGTTATAAAATCGCTTGCAGAAATGTTTTCTAAAATCTTAAAAAAAGCCATAGACGATGTCACACCAGTGGTAAAAGGAATTGTTGATATACTAAAAGATGTCATTGACTTTATAGTAAATGTGTTTCAAGAGGACTGGGAAGGTGCTTGGGAAAGTATAAAAGATGCAGTCTTGAATGTGTTTAATCTAATAATCAACGGAATTGAAAATGGTATAAATAGTGCGATATGGCTTATAAACAAACTTATAAACGGTGTAAACAGTATAACAACCGAAATCGGAATAGATGCTATACCAAATATTCCTGAAGTATCGCTTCCGAGATTTCACACCGGCGGAATTATCGATTTCAAAGGAAAATACGAAGCACCGGTGCTTGCAAAAGATGGTGAAATGATACTCACTCAGGAACAGCAGAAGCGTCTTTTCGATATTGCAAGCAGAGCAGAAACTACAACAGGCTATATTCCATCGGAAAATAATATAATAAATAATAATATCAATAATAATGACAATCAGACGTATATAACGAATAATATTACAACAAATGTCCGCAGTGACAGTGATATTGACAAACTTGCACAACAGCTTTCGGTAAATGAACGCAGAAACAAAATGGCGAAAGGAAAATAATATGTCATATTTTATATACAAAGGAATTTCTTCGGAGGATATGGGGCTGAAAATCACATCAATGACTCCTCCGCAAAAAGCAGAACAACGAAGCGAAACACTGATTGTTCCAGGACGTTCAGAGCCTGTATTCAGAACGTATGATGAATACAGTTCATACAATATTGATATATTATGCATAATCACTGACAATTCACAGCAAAGAAAAATATTCTCATGGCTTTCGGGCAACGGAAAATTCATAAGAAGTGATGAACCGGATAAATATTATACAGCGAAATCATGCAGTTTGATAAGCAGTACAAGAATTTCAGATGAAATAAGAGAATTTTCGATATCATTTGAATGTATGCCATTTGCTTATGCGATAGAAAATGAACCAGTAATTATAGATTCAGGTGTAATTGATAATAATGGGACGATTCCGTGTGAGCCAGTTATAACAATTGAGGGCAATGGATATATCGAACTTAACGTCAACGGCGAAGTGTGGAAACTTACTGATATTGATGGCAGTATAACAATTGATACACCGAGAAATCTCGCTTATAAAGACAATAATGTACTGCTCAGTAAAATAAGCAGATACGACAACAATGTATATTTACCAATGCTGAATGTTGGAACAAATAGTATATTGGTATCTGGAGATGTAAGTAAAATATCTGTTATAAAGAATGAAAGGTGGCTATGATATGACAGGAACAGGCACAGCAGATGACCCATATGTTGTTGATAATATCACAGATTTCAGAAGTGCTTGCTTGAAAAATGATGTGTACATCGAACTTGGTAGTGATATTGATTGTAATGACGATGAAACAATGTCAGACAACTTTGATACTTTATCGATATATTGCCGCAAAGTCGACGGAAAAGGCTATTCGATTAGAAATATTTATACCGCTATAGATAGAAACAAATCTGCATTTGAATTTATGTCTGGTCGTCTTGCTGGAGGCATTTGCAATCTGAATTTTGAAAACGTTTTCTTTAATTCAACATCTTGTAGTTTTATAGACTCGTCAAAAAATACGAGTGTTAAATTTTATAATTGCAATTTCAGCGGAATTATAAATACATCAAATTTATATGCTTTCTGCAATTATTATATAAAAGCAGAAAAATGTACATTCAACTTCAAAGTAATATCATCAAGAAGCTCAGGAGTTATATTTTCTTATTTAAAGGCAGAATCGTGTGAATTCAGACTTAAAATATATAGCATAAAAAGATATATAAGCAGCACCGGAATGATAGCATTACAGGCTGATAATTCATATGTCGTAGGTTCGTGGGAATTTCAGGAAGAAGACACCAGCACATCAAAAACAACATTATTTGCACATTCCAACCACTCTTACGTTGCAATGTCGATGAAGAATGCTGGAACTAATATATTTTTTTCTACTTCATCTGAACCTTTGACGTGCTTTTATGATAACGATTTGTTAGAAAATACTGAAATTTTAGAGCAAAACAATGTATATGCTCTTACAACAGAGCAGTGTAAAAATAAAGATTACCTGAACAGTATAGGATTTACGGTGGTTTGATGAGCGACTGGATTATAGATTCTTATTCAAATAGTGGCTATCCTTACCTTTCAGACGTTACTTGTAACACTACGGCAATTGAAGCACCTTATCCGCCTAAATGTTTTACAATCGATGAAAAAATCAATGACGGGTATCCATGCATTTCGAACGTATCTGCAAAAAAAGTAAAGATTAAAAAGCCTTATCCTCTGAAATGTTTCGTGATAAATAGACAATTTAACAGTGGTTATCCATATCTTAATTTTTTACATACTATAAGTTATTGCGAAAAGGTAAAACAAAACAACAAAATAATTGTATATGATATGCATGAGACTGATTTTTTGCATTTCGGAAAACGCATTTTATCTCCTATTTCATGCAAAATCACCGAAGAATACAACGGGATGTATGAACTTGAAATGCAGCATCCTGTTGATGAAGAAGAGACATGGAAACAAATTAATGAACTCGATATAATCAAAGCAAAAGGTCAACTTTTCAGAATTTACAGGATAATACGCAGAATGAGTAGTGACGGTTCTAAATATGTCGCAGTCAATGCAAGACATATATTTTACGACTTGAATGATAGACTTGTTCTTGATGCACGACCGACAAATCTAAACGGCAAGCAAGCTATAAACTGGATTCTTATGCACACTTACAAACATCAATATGATATATTTCAAGACTATGAATATCAATATTATTCCGATATCGAAAGTATCAACACCGCATACTATCAGGATATGACCCCTGTCGAAGCTTTAATCGGAGCAGATAATTGCTTTTTAAACCGTTGGGGCGGTGAACTCTACAGAGATAATTTTTATTTTAGCATAAATCAAAGAAGAGAAAACAGTCAAGACAATGCATTTAATATACTCTACTCGCTAAATATGTTTGAAATCGAGGAAACTATTGATTATTCTGATTTTTGTTCATTTTTAATCGCAGAAGATAACTTCAATAATGTGTATCACATATCAAACGCTTATCATGAAAATGCACTACCACACAACTTTTATAAAAAAGTCAAATTTAGCTATAATGAATATGATTTTGAAACATTTTGTCACGATGCAGAACTTTATTTTAGCACAGTCAATTGTCCTTCAATAAGCTACACTGTTACGTTTGCAGATTTAAGTGATACAGAAATGTATAAAGACTTCTTAGAATTGCAACGCTGCGAGGTAGGAGACAAAGGAACTATAAAAAACGAAAAATTAAACATTTCTACAATACAGATGGTTGTGAAAAAAGTTTATGACGTTGTAAACAATAGAACAGAGAGCATCGAACTCGGAAATATAAAAACATCTTTTACAGGTCAACGTAGATTTAACAACACAATCTCGGACGGAAATAGTATGAATGACAAACTTCAATCAGAACTATATGATTTGAAATTGAAAACGTTGTCAACTCATATTAATCTTGCGAATTACAATCATGAAGAGCTTGAAAAATTTACAAATAAAGAACTTGGAGGGGAGAAGTTATGACATATCCAGAAAAAACAGATAAATATGACATTGATATTTTCAATAACAACTTTCGTGAAATAGATGAAAAGAAAGTTGACAAATCAGATGGAATGGGTTTATCTTCAAACGACTACACGACAGAAGAGAAAAATAAACTATCATCACTTTCAAATTATGACGATACTGCATTAAAATCTCAGATTTCTGCGATGCATGATATTCTGGTTTTAAGCAAAGATACATATTCTGATTTGCTCGAATGGGCAAACGTGCTTCCGAAAGGTGAAACTCAAGCGATGATTTTAAAAAATTCTGGCATATCTAATGTTCCGGTGGATGATAATATCGTAATTAAAATATATGTATATTCTCAAAATACAGCATATATGTTAATTTTTCCGACCGGCACATCATATTGTAATTGCATTTATAGTATATCAAAGGTTTCGGGCGAGTGGAAAAAATGGTATATGTTCAGTGGCACAGAAGTGGTGTAATACAAGGAGAAATTAAATGAGAGATTGGGAAAAATGGCTTAAATTAGCCGGAATACGTGCTATTAAGACAGTAACTCAAACGGC
>CAZTUV010000062.1:0-10890 GCA_964616595.1 uncultured Alistipes sp. | reverse complement strand
ATATACTGGTATGTTAAAAAAATATCACGGGAACTATTGACAGCTTGACAGAAATTGTATATAATAGTATTAGAGGAACGATTGATTTTTTCAGACGTTTCATATAATATTGACGGCTGATTGCCTGTCCATTATTAAAAAGATTAATTTTTAGGAGGTACAACTGCGATGTCACTGACAAATAATCAGAATGTTATCAAGTGGGTTGATGAGATGATTGCTCTCTGTAAACCTGAAAACGTTGTGTGGATTGACGGTTCTAAGGAACAGCTCGATGCACTTAAGAAAGAAGCTATTGAAACTGGTGAAATGATTGAACTTAATCAGGAAAAACTCCCTGGTTGTCTTTATCACCGTACAAATCCTAACGACGTTGCTCGTGTTGAGGACAGAACTTTTATCTGTACAAGAAATAAGGAAGATGCTGGCCCGACAAATAACTGGTGCGACCCTCAGGAAATGTACGCTAAGCTCTCTAAGCTTTATGATGGCGTTATGAAGGGCAGAACAATGTATGTTATCCCTTACTCAATGGGTCCTATCGGTTCTCCTCTTGCTAAGGTGGGCGTTGAAGTTACTGACTCTATCTATGTTGTTCTCAATATGAACATCATGACAAGAATGGGTGCAGATGCTTTCAAGAACCTTGGCGATGTTTCTAATGACTTTGTAAGAGGTCTTCACTCTAAGGCTGATGTTAACCCTGATGAAAGATATATTGTACAGTTCCCAGAAGACAATACAATCTGGTCAATCAATTCTGCTTACGGCGGAAACGTTCTCCTTGGTAAAAAATGCTTTGCTCTCCGTATCGCATCATTCCAGGGTAAGAATGAGGGCTGGATGGCTGAACATATGCTTATCCTCGGCGTTAAGAAACCTGATGGCGAAATTAAGTATATTACAGCTGCATTCCCATCTGCTTGTGGTAAAACAAACCTTGCTATGCTTATTCCTCCAGAGGGATACAAGAAAGACGGTTATGAAGTATTCACAGTAGGTGATGATATCGCTTGGATGAAACCAGGTGAAGATGGCAGACTTTACGCTATTAACCCTGAAAATGGTTTCTTCGGCGTTGCTCCTGGTACTAACGAAAAGTCTAATCCAAATGCTCTCCACTGCACAATGAAGGATACTATCTTCACAAACGTTGCTCTTAATAATGATGATAACACCGTTTGGTGGGAAAAACTTGACAAGAATCCTCCTGTTAATGCAACAGAATGGAAGGGTGCTAAGGTAAACGGCGTTGAATATACAGCAGAAGGTAATACCCTTGCTCATCCAAACTCACGTTTCACTGCTCCAGCTACAAACTGCCCATGCATTTCTTCTGAATTCAACAACCCTGCTGGTGTTCCTATTTCTGCTATTATTTTCGGCGGAAGAAGAGCATCTACAACTCCTCTTGTATATCAGTCATTTGACTGGACACACGGCACATATATCGGTTCTGCTGTTTCCTCTGAAACAACTGCTGCTGCTACTGGTGCTGTTGGTGTTCTCCGTCATGACCCAATGGCTATGAAACCATTCATTGGCTACAATGTTGGCGATTACTGGGCTCACTGGCTCGAAATGGGCGAAAAGCTTGGCGATAAAGCTCCTAAGATTTTCAACGTTAACTGGTTCAAGCAGGACGAAAACGGTAACTTCATCTGGCCGGGATTTGGCGACAATATGCGTGTTCTCGACTGGATTATCAAGAGATGTGAGGGAACTGTTGATGCTGAAGAAACAGCTATCGGTTATCTTCCTAAGAAAGAAGATATCAATGTTGAAGGTATCGAAGATGAAGTTACTCCAGAAATTATGGATAAACTCCTCAATGTTGATAAGGAACTCTGGACCAAGGAAATCGCTGAAATGCGTAGATATTACAACGATGATATCGCAGCTAAGGGCGGTAATATTCCACAGGCTCTTTATGAAGAACTTGATAAGATTGAAGCAAGACTTAACAAGTAATTTCTTATATCAAACAAATAAAAGGCTCTCTTTCGGGAGAGTCTTTTTATAATTTTTATCAAAGCATTTTCTATATAAATAATTTTAAAAATCATGGATACATGAAATTAACAGGCTTATATTGTTAAGCAAGAAATTTCTGCTTGTATGGCGGAAATATTTAACTAATATTAATAGAAAGGTTCAATTATGGATAGTTCAGATTTATGGAAAGTCATATTAATAATTATTATGATGATTTTCTCAGCACTCTTCTCAAGCACAGAAATGGCATATTCAAGTTTAAATAAACTCAGACTAAAAAATTACGAATCACAAGGAAACAAAAAAGCATCAATTGCACTTAAGCTTGCAAATAAGTTTGATGATGTATTGACTGCTGTTCTAATTGGCAATAATATTGTAAATATTGCTATTTCCTCTATAAGTACATTATTATTTGTCGATATATTCGGTGAAAGCGGTGCGGGTATTTCAACGGTTGTCATAACTGTTCTTGTACTTATTTTTGGTGAAGTTCTTCCGAAATCATATGCAAAGAAAAATTCTGAGAAACTGGCACTTTTATTCGCAAAAGCACTTTCAGTGTTTGTTATTTTCTTTAAACCAGCAATATGGCTTCTGAATAAGCTTTCATCTCTGGTTGTTTCAGGAGAAGAATCACCTAGCGTTACAGAAGATGAATTAAAATACATGATTGACGAAATAGAAGAACAAGGAATCATAGAAGAACAAGAAAGCGAACTTGTAAAAAGTGCATTGGAATTTGATGAAATTTCAGTTGATGAAATCCTTATTCCAAGAGTTAAAGTTACAGGCATTGATATAAACACTTCAATAGATGAAATAAAACAGATATTTATTACAGAAATGTATTCGAGACTTCCTGTGTATGAAAAGAATCTTGATAATATTATAGGCATTATTACAAATAAAACATTCTTTAAAATGCTTGTTGAAGGTGGTAATGATATAAGGACAATTATTCAGGAAGTGCCTCATATAGCTGATTGCAAACTTATAAGTGAAGCAATGCTTGATATGCAACGTTCAAAAGTACATCTTGCTGTTGTTATTGACCAATATGGCGGTACAAAGGGAATCGTTACCCTTGAAGATATAATAGAAGAACTTGTTGGCGAAATTTATGATGAAGAAGATGAAGTAATCGCTAAGATAACTCAGATTTCACCTGATAAATTTGAGATTGCCGGCGATATGAATGTTAATGATATGCTGAAACAACTTGATATTGATGAAAATCTTGTGCATACAAAATATAATTCGGTAGCTGGCTGGATGATAGAACTTATGGAACGTATTCCGGAAAAGAATGAATTCGTTGAAACAAAATCCTTTAAGTTGACAGCGTCAGAAGTAGATGAACAAACTATTGAAAAAATAATACTTGAAATATTATAACAAAGTTATTTATGTTAATCAACAATAATCCATATCATAAACAAAAATATTTAATAGTCATTCTGCACAAGAATGTCGCTTTATGGTTGTTTAAAACATAGAAATTAAGTTTCAACAAGAAAAAATAACCATTTATCCTTGAAAAATGTTTATAATATGGTATAATATAACTATAATGAAAATAGGGAGGTAATTTTTCCAATGCAAAAAAAAATTATAACAATAGAACGTCAATACGGAAGTGGTGGAAGTATTATTGGAAAACTTACTGCTGAAAAACTTGGCATTAATTGCTATAACAGACAGATTCTTGATATGACAGCTGAAAGATGTGGTATAGCTCCGGAACATCTTGAAACAGCAGAAGAAAATGTTCCTACAAGCTTTCTTTATTCTTTGCTGATGTCTGCCAATCCTACACGCTCAGTAGAAGAAAATCTGCCGTTATCAGACAGGGTTTTCCTTATGGAAAGCCGTATTATAAATGAAATAGCTGATGCTGAAAATAGTTTTGTCCTCGTCGGAAGATGTGGCAGCTATGTTCTTGAAGAAAGAGGCTGTTTTAACGTTTATATATATGCCCCTGTTGAAGAAAGAATAAAACGTGCTGTTAAAGAATATGGTATTCCGGAAAATAAAGCCGAAAATATTATGAAAAAAGCAGATAAACGTCGTGAAACTTTTTATAATGTAAATACCGGAAAGCTTTGGCAGGATAAAGACCATTATTCATTATGCCTTAATAGTGCTGAACTCGGCGATGAACTTTGTGCTGAACTGATTATTAAAGCTTACAAGGAATATAATGATAGATTTTCAAAATAATGATGGTATGTGAATACCTGAAAATGAAGTTTTTCAAGTACTCACTGAAATATCTCTCTTTTTTTCAAAAAGGCTCTGCAATCTTATGCAGGGCTTTTTTGTATACTATAAAAATTACTGGTAACAATATTTTAAGATAGATAAAAAGGAGATGTTTTTCATAATGAGTATTGTTCTTATACGTTCACTTATCTTGTACATTTTAGTTATATTTTCAGTCAGGCTCATGGGAAAACGCCAGCTTGGTGAACTTCAGCCATCTGAACTTGTTATAACTATCCTTATATCCAATATAGCCACTCTACCTCTTGAAGATACTGATATACCATTATCACTTGGAGTTACCCCAATACTTGCACTTGTATGTTTTGAAGTAATAGTTTCATGGTTAAACCTTATTTTTCCAAAATTCCGTAAAATGATTTCGGGAAGCCCTAAAATAATTATTCGCAATGGAAAAACCGATCCTGCAATCCTTAAAGAACTTCGCTTTTCAGTTGATGACCTCATGATGTCATTGAGAGAAAAAGAAGTCTTTGATATTGAAGATGTACAATTTGCCATAGTAGAAACAACTGGCAATATTTCTGTGATGCGTAAACAAATGGCAGATACTCCGACACGAACAGATTTAGGGCTTAAAATTAAAAATACTGACCCACCACAAGTCATAATTTCAGACGGAAAAATAATTCCGCAAGCTATAAAAGTAATGGGTGTTGAAAATAGTATAGAAAAAATACTTAGTCCTATTAATCTTAAAATTGAAGATATATTTATTATGACGGCTGATACACAGGGAAATTATTTCATTGTTGATAAAAATGGAAAATCTCCTCATACTATCAGAAATGGAGGAGAAGTTTAATGACCCGTATAAAAATTAGTTTTGGAATATTAGGGATACTTATAGGATTAAGTATATTTTTTTCAGTATGGATAAACTGTAAATGTAATGATATGTTGAAAGAAATAACAAATATATGTCAACTTCTTGATTCGGAAGAAACAACAATTGCAATTCAACGTGCAGAACTCCTTGACGATGAATGGAATGATTTTAGAAAAAAAGCTACTGTTATGCTTAAAAATGATGAACTGACTGAAATAGATTGTATCAGTTCCGGAATACCTTACCTTATAGAAAACGATAATGATGAATGTTATGCACGCCTCATGGAATTTAAAAATATGCTGATTATGATTAAAGAAGGTGAAATCCCTAAACTTATGAAAGTTCTTTGATAAAAAAATACTTGTAAAAATTTCAGGAATGTGTTATAATAAATTTATAAAATTTGCGGAGGTGCGTTATGAACTCTGACCCTTATGGGAATTTAAATCGTATACACGGACAGAAGTCAATGCTCTCCATGTTCCTGTCCGTGTAAATCCGGCGAAAGGAGCATTTGTCCGGAGACTATTTCCGGATTGAAATCTAAAATGATAAATTTTTATACTTCAGAAAACGGTATACTTGTTCCACTTGATGAACGTTCAGATGGGTGCTGGATTTCTGTTATAAATCCTACTCCACAAGAGGTAAATGAACTTATTGAAGTATACGGTCTTGACAGTGGATTCGTGAAATCTTCAATCGATGAGGAAGAATCTTCACGTATAGAATGTGAGGATAATCAGACGTTAGTTATTGTGGATACACCAGTATCGTCAGTTGACAGTGAAGAAAACAGACTTTTCTACACTCAGCCTTTGGGAATAATTATTACTGATAAAAATGTTTTCACAATATCTTTGCAGGAAACTCAATTGTTGCGTGACGCTGTTGGTGGTTCTCTTAAAAATTTACGTCCATCATTTAAAACAAGATTCGTTTTGCAACTGCTGTTGAGGATAGCTGGTCTATTCCTGACATATCTTAAACAAATAGATAAAATATCTTCGGCTGCTGAACAGGAACTTCATGATGCTATGAAAAATGAACTCCTTATGCAATTACTTGCTCTGGAAAAATCACTTGTATATTTTTCAACATCATTGAAAGCGAATGAGGCGACTATTGAAAAGATTTTCCGTGGTCGTGTAATAAAACTCTATGATGAAGACCAAGACCTTCTTGAAGATGTTCTTATTGAAATGAAACAGGCTATTGAAATGGCAAGTATATATACTGGAATACTTTCAAGTATGATGGACGGATTTTCTTCTGTGATTTCAAATAATCAAAATATTGTTATGTGGCGACTTACTATTATAACAGTAATTCTTGAAATTCCAAATATTATATTTGCATTTTATGGAATAAATACTGTGGATTTGCCAGTGCCATATACATGGTTTCCGCTTGTCATTACAGTTGTACTTACAAGTATAACCACATTAATTTTACTTAAATGGAAAAACAAATAACTTATTAATGCTTTTAAAACTCCTGTGGACAATCATAAACCGCAGGAGTTTTTTTACAATAAAAATACCCCTGCAAACCGTGAGTTGTTACAGGGGATAATTTTTTTATTAAAAAGGATTAGCCAATAGTATTGAGCTTCTTAGCAAGTTGAGACTTCTTTCTTGCAGCCTTATTTTTATGCATAAGACCCTTAGCACAAGCCTGGTCAACCTTCTTGATAGCAACTTTAATAGATTCGTTATCATTAGCATTTTTAAGAACTGTTTTAAGATTGGATTTTCTTGCTTTATTAGCAGCAGCCTTATTTGCATTAACCTTAACTCTCTTCTTAGCGGATTTAATATTTGGCATTTGTTACACCTCCTTGACGAACAGTATAAAAGTTCGCATATTACAGATAATAAGTACGAAAATAATTTACGTACTGCGACAGATGCAACGCACATCTGCCCTACTGAGACAATAATAATTATATCATTTTCTGACGGATTTTGCAATAGGCAAAATCAGCAATAATTAAGTTGTCTTTAAGCAAAAATTCAAGCATATTGCACAACAAGGAGGGAAAATATGAATAGAACAGACCTTGCAATAGAAAGTTTTCCAAATAATAACGATAATATTCATATGAAAACAAGGGAAGGAATTTTCAAAATAACGGAGATAATCATTGATGATGACAGTTATATACAGAGTTTAGGAAAAAGTCGTGGTCATTATGTTACACTTGAAAAATGTAATCTTATAGATTTTTCTGATAACTATGAAGATATGATACAGGAACTTGCAGAAGAAATAAGAAAGTTTATTCCGGAGGGAGATATAATGGTGGCAGGACTTGGAAACAGAGATATAACTCCAGATGCTTTAGGGGTTATGGTTTCGTCTAAAGTACTCGCAACACGTCACCTTGAAACAGAACTTGGAAAAGATATGGATAGCTTTCTTAAATCATTGAGACGTGTTAGTACGTTTGCTGGTGGAGTTCTTGGTCAGACCGGAATCGAAACTTCTGAAATAATTAATTCAATTTGTCATGAGGTCAAACCTGCTGGAATAATTGCAGTTGATGCCCTTGCCTGTTCTGATGTCAGACGATTGGGAACTACTATACAAATTTCTGATTCCGGAATTTCCCCCGGAAGCGGCGTGGCTAATGCACGCAAAGAACTTTCTGCAAAAAATATGGGTGTTCCTGTAATTGCAATAGGTGTGCCGACAGTTATAGATATACACACTATAATAGGAAACCTTTCAGGTAATGTACCTGAAGATTTTCCGGATATGATGGTTACATCACGTGAAATTGACCGTTTGATAGAACGTTCAGCTCAACTTATATCATATGGAATAAATTTAGCTTTGCAGCCAACTCTTACTCTTGATGATGTAAAGGGACTTTTTTAGTATAATTTTATTAAATGAATTCCTCACTATAAAATGTGGGGATTTTTCTAAGGTCAGTTAAATTCACCATTTCCAATAAATTCACGTATCATGGAATCAGTCGGGACAAGGTTGCTGTCAAGGGGTAAAAGGTTTTCCATAACTTCTGTGATATCTGTGAGTTCCAACACATCATTCATTTCACGGAGTTCTTCAAGCAGATTGTCACGATACAGATTAAGTTCATAAGGCATGAAGGTATCTATATCATAGTCTGAACGTTTTTTATATGGCATAATATAATTATTTTCGCCCTGTTCCACACTTGCAAACATATTTATAGTTTCACGTAAGGAACGTTGTCTGAATTTATTATCTCTAATCATACGTCGCATAAGTCTGACTTTTGAAGGGTGCAAAATTATATTATTACAAGTGATTCTTGTTCTGACACTTACATAAATTTTGCAGATTTTATTGTCAGGAACGGTTATAACGTCTGGATTAAGTGCGTGTATTCCTTCAAATATAACAAGTTCGCCATGTTTACGTTGAAATGGTATTCCATCATTTTCACGTGATGAAGTTCCAAAGTTATATACAGGTATTTTAATTGGCTGACCGTTGCTGATTTTTTCAATATGATAATTAAGCAGTTTCTTATCAACTCTAAGCGGTGATTCTAAATCCATTTTACCAAGTGATGCAAGATGTTTTTCTTCCTCATTCAATGAACAAAAATAATTATCCATTGATATTGTATGAGTTTTGTGACCGGCGTCCGTAAGTAATTTGCCGATTGTAAGAGCGATGGTTGTTTTTCCTGAACCTGATGGCCCAGCTAATACAATAACGGGGCGTTCACTCTGGTGAATAATTATATCTTCAACAATTTTTTCAAGACGATATATATAGTCCTTATTTGCAGATATAATATAATTTTTAGGATTTTTAGCTATTTCATTGTTTATTCTTGTAACTTCTATATTCATATAAATAAAGTCCTCCTTTTCTGATAAAATACAACATTATAATTATAACATATATTTATTTCAGTTTCAACATTTTATGCATAGAAAAACCGTAAATAGTTCATATTTAAGATAATTTCAAAATTAATTGACAGTTATTGGTTAAGCATGATATAATATTATATTATATAATTGGATTTTTTCCGGAAAGGAATAATATGAACACACTTAAAGAGATTTATGCTTATCGGCACATGATTTTCAGTCTTGTCCGCAAAGACCTCAGAGGGCGTTATAAAGGTTCTGTACTTGGATTTTTATGGACATTCATCAATCCATTACTTCAGTTAATTGTATATACAGTAGTTTTTCAGATGATTCTTAAAACCAATATTGAACGTTACTATCTTTACCTTTTTATTGCATTGATTGCATGGATATTTTTTTCATCATCATTAACAGGTGGTTCTGCTTCAATAGTTGCCCAAAAAGATTTGATAAAAAAAATTTATTTTCCAAGACAAGTTATACCGATTTCATATGTTACCAGCTGTTTTGTAAATATGCTTTTGAGTTTTATAGTAGTTTTTATAGTGATTTTATTTTCCGGAACAGGGTTTAATTTTTATGCATTGTTGTATCTTCCGATAGTTATGATTGTTGAATATATTTTAGCTTTGGGAGTTGCGTTAATAGTTTCGGCAGTAACGGTATATTTTCGTGATTTGGAACACATTCTTGGAATAGTAACAATGGCTCTTATGTATATGACGCCTATTATGTATGATAAATCAATAGTTCCTGAAAAATTACTGCCTGTATTTAATCTTAATCCTATGACGCATATAATCGAATGTTATAGAGATATCCTTTACTATAAAACATCTCCGGAACTTTCCAGCCTTTTATCTTCTTTGGTACTTGGAGTCATATTTCTTTTTGCCGGACATTTTCTGTTTCTGAAACTTCAGCGTCACTTTGCGGAGGAACTTTGATGGATAACAATATTGTAATCGATGTGAAAAATATTACTAAAAAATTTAAAATATACTTTGATAAAGGTTCACAGCTTAAGGAAAGGCTTCTTTTTCACAAAAGAAACCGTTATGAAGAACGTGAAGTATTAAAGGGAATAAGTTTTCAGGTAAGAAAAGGAGAGGCTGTCGGACTTATTGGTCATAATGGCTGTGGAAAAAGTACCACTTTGAAACTTCTTACAAAGATTATGTATCCTGACAGCGGGGAAATTATAATGAAAGGCAGAATTTCCAGCTTAATAGAACTTGGAGCAGGATTTCACCCAGATATGTCAGGCAGAGAGAATATCTATACAAATGCATCTATATTTGGTCTGACAAAAAAAGAAGTCGATGCACGATTTAATGATATAGTTGAATTTTCTGAACTGTCAGATTTTATTGATAATCCTGTTCGGACGTATTCTTCAGGTATGTATATGAGACTGGCATTTTCAGTGGCTATAAACGTAGATGCGGACATACTGCTTATTGATGAAATTCTGGCAGTGGGTGATACAAATTTTCAGACAAAATGCTTTAATCGTCTCCGTGAACTTAAGGCAAGTGGTATGACTATAATTATAGTTACACATGATTTGTCAACTATTGAAAAATTCTGTGATAAGGCTATATGGCTTAATGATGGTTTTATTATCCGTGAAGGACGTTCAGATGAAGTCGTTGATGCATATTTCAGCTTTATGAATCAGAAAAAAATTGAAACTGTTTCAGAACAACCGGAAAAACTAAATCAGCCGGAACAATCAGAACAAGAAAATAATTCTGAAGAAATAGATTATTCTGCTGACCGTTTCGGACTTAAATATGCTGAAATAAAAAAAGCTTGTATGTTGAATTCCCAAAATATTGATACAAGGATTTTCCGAACAGGTGAAAAACTTACAATTGAAATAAATTATCATAT